>JANMFB010000318.1:0-17065 GCA_031377605.1 Ferruginibacter sp. | reverse complement strand
TATTAAATATATTTTTCTTGTTGCTACTAATAATAACCTTTAACTTGCTAAAAATTATTTAACAATGGACTTACTAAAAGATTATTGGTGGCTAATTCCCATCATCTTATTCGTATCTAGTGGTTTATTTACCATAAATCAAGGTACTATTGGTGTTGTTACTAGGCTAGGTAAATACCATAGCATAAAACGACCAGGTTTAAATTTTAAAATACCTTTTTTAGATCAAATCTATAAAAGAGTAAGCATTCAAAATCGTTCTGTGGAGTTGGAGTTTCAGGCTGTAACAGTAGATCAGGCAAATGTATATTTTAAATCTATGTTGTTGTATTCTGTTATTAATGTAGATGAGGAAACCATTAAAAATGTAGCTTTTAAATTTATAAGTGATAAAGATTTAATGCAAGCAATGATACGCACAGTGGAAGGAAGTATCCGTGCATTTGTTTCTCAAAAGAAGCAAGCTGAAGTTTTAAATGTACGAAGAGATATTGTAGAGAATGTAAAAGAACAAGTAGATGTAGCTTTGGAAAGTTGGGGTTATCACTTACAAGATCTACAGATAAATGATATTACTTTTGACGAAGCTATTATTCAAAGTATGAGTAAAGTGGTAGCAAGTAATAACCTAAAAGCTGCGGCAGAAAATGAAGGCCAAGCTTTATTAATTACAAAAACCAAAGCTGCGGAAGCAGAAGGTAATTCTATAAAAATCGCCGCAGAGGCTGAAAGGCAAGCAGCTCAATTGCGTGGGCAGGGTGTGGCACTTTTTCGTGAGGAAGTAGCAAAGGGTATGAGTAGTGCTGCTGCAGAAATGAAACAAGCTAACTTAGATACTAACGTAATCTTGTTCAGTATGTGGACAGAAGCCATAAAAAACTTTGCAGAATATGGAAAAGGGAATGTTATTTTCTTGGATGGTAGTAGTGAAGGAATGGAAAAAACAATGCGCCAAATAATGGCGATGCAACAAATGCAAGAAGGAAAAAAATAAAAATAGTTTTTATAACAAAAAACCTCTTTGGGCTTTCCAAATGGGTTTTTTGTGTAAGTAATAGAGATATTAAAAATCTCTATGCTCTGCCACCCAGTTTTTTATGTAGCTTGTTATTTCATCAAAAGTAGCCCCGGGTGCAAATAGTTTTCCTGCGCCCATTTCATTGAGGGTTACAATATCATCTTCAGGTATTATTCCTCCGCCAGTAAGTAACACATCGTTCATTCCTTTTTCTTTGAGTAGGTTCATTATTTTTGGAAAAATGGTCATATGAGCACCACTCAAAATACTAATTCCAATTGCATCCACATCTTCTTGTAATGCCGCACTTACAACCATTTCGGGGGTTTGTCTAAGTCCAGTATAAATCACTTCCATGCCAGCATCCCTCAATGCTGAGGCAATTACTTTTGCCCCACGATCATGCCCATCTAATCCTACTTTTGCTACGAGAACTCTTACTGGTCTATTTAGTATTTTGCTCAATGATTTTTTTTTAATGCTGTAAATGTAAATTATACCGATGTAAAGTATAACATTGTTTCAACTTTTTTTTAGTCGGTATAATGCCATCTAAGATTTACTTATTCTCCCATGGGGCAGCTGGGTAAATCAAGTTGGCATTATTGTTTAAAAATTTCCAGTGCTTTTTCTATTCTATTTATCGTTTCATTTTTCCCAATAGTTGTGGCAATATCGAAAACACCTGGTCCAAACTTAGCTCCAACCAACATAACCCTCATTGGTAATTGTAATTCCCCTGGTTTTATATTTTTTTCTTGTGCCAATTCTTTAAATAAAATTTCTATTTCTGCAGCTGAAAAATCATTTACTACTTTTATTTTTTCAATTAATTCAATAAAGAATTCGTGTTTCTCGTTACTCCACTTTGGTTTTACTGCATCTACATCCCATGTAGAAGGGGCAACAAAAAAGAAACCTCCTTGCTCATAAAAATCTGTAAGTAAAGTACAACGTTCTTTTACTAAATTTAAAACCGTTAGGAAATATGCTTCATCATTTGCAGCAATTCCTTTTGATGAAAAAATTTCTTTTACAATAGTTGAATACCGAGTTACCGGTAATTTCTTAATCCACTCATGGTTAAACCATTTTGCTTTTTCAAAATCAAATTTCGCTCCACCTTTATGTACTCTTTCTATAGAAAATGCGTTTATCATTTCTTCCATTGAAAAAACTTCTTGCTCTGTACCCGGATTCCATCCTAGCATTACAAGCATATTTAAAAAAGCTTCAGGCAAGAATCCAAGTTCCTTAAACCCTTTGGTTATTTCGTTCGTCATAGGATCTTGCCAATCCATAGCATACACAGGAAATCCAAGTCTATCACCATCTCTCTTACTTAATTTGCCATTACCATCTGGTTTTAATATTAATGGAAGATGCGCCCATTTTGGCATATGTTCTAAGCCAAATAAATATTGCCATAGCAAAATATGCACTGGTGCACTTGGCAACCATTCTTCTCCTCTAAATGCATGGGTAATTTTCATTAAATAATCATCTACTACAACTGCAAGGTGGTATGTAGGCATGCCGTCAGCTTTCATAAGCACCTTATCATCTACATTTATGTTTTCAAAATGTAAATCGCCTCTTATCAAATCAGTAAATGATACACTTTCGTTTGCGTTTACTTTTATTCGAATAACATAAGGCGTTCCATTTTCAATTAAAACTTTTGTTTCTTCAGGTAATAAACGAATCGAATTATTCATCGTCATTCTTATACTTGCATCGTATTGCAAACTACCACTGCCTTCGGCTTTGCGTCTTTCCCGCATTGCTTCTATTTCTTCAGGAGTATCAAAAGCGTAATAAGCATGGCCTGCTTTTACTAATTGCTCAGCATATTCTTTGTATATCCCTTTTCGCTCACTTTGGCGATATGGTTCATATTCTCCACCATGAATTACACTTTCATCTGCAGTTATACCACACCACGCTAGGCAATCGAAAATATATTTTTCTGCTCCTTCTACAAATCTTGTTTGGTCAGTATCTTCTACACGTACAATTAATTTACCTCCATTATTTTTAGCAAATAAATAATTAAATAAAACGGTTCTTACTCCGCCTAAATGCAAACCTCCTGTAGGGCTAGGGGCAAATCTTACTCTTACGTTACTCATACTGCAAAGATACTATATGATATTATTTTTAGCACAACAAAATAGGGTTCATTATTTATTCATAAAACCTCTGGCAATAAAAATGGCAAACATGCTCCAGTATAAGAGAAGCGGAATATACTTTTTTTTCGGATAGAAAAAAGCTGAAGCCATAATGGGTGCAGCAGGTACAGCCAATAAAATCCAATAAGAAAAATTAATACTAGCGTTAAAGAATGGCATTAGCGCAGCCACAATAAAATATAGAAAAAATAATTGCCAGCTTTTTCTGGTTTGTACTACTTGTCTATTCAAATTCGTATTAATAAAATACAATCCAATCAATATTGTTATGACGATAGTAGCTACAGCTGCATAAGCCCATTTATTTTGAAAAAAGCTAGGTGAAGAAAGGTGAAAGCCCGGGAAATGATAGGTGTTAATTTTGTCAAATAAAAATAGATAACCTATAAAAAGATAGACTGGTGTAATTATTCCTAGTAAAACGGTGAGCCATTCTTGTAATTTAAAGGGGCGTGATATGGTTATTCCAACAATAACCAATACTAAAAAAGTAATAGATGGGAAATAAATAAAAGAAGAAATGCCTACTGCAACGCCAATGTTGAAAATAGCTGTTTTTGGACTTTGATTGTTGTAAAGTGAGCAAAGTGTGGTAAAAGCCCAAATCATACATGTATTTACAATGAGCGGTGCCGAAAAGCTAAACCACTCTGTAAACAAAGAAGTAGCAAGCAAATACGACATACCAGCGAGATAATTATTTTGCTTTAGCAAACGCTGGTTGTTCACTATTTTGTTGATACCTACTGCTTGCAAAAAAAATAATATAAAAGCAAGGATTCCATATGTGGGCTGAAAACTATTCGATATAGGATCTAAAAGCATAAGAAGTGACTTATACAAAACCCCATCTAAAGGTTGCAAGTGGGCCTTACTTGAATTTAAAAACAGTGGTGCCTTCAATACGATAGCGTAGAGGAATAAAAACAAATTGCCTGAAGGATTATTGGCTTTAAAAATGCCTGTCACTGTAATTAGTTGTAGTTAATAACTGCAAATTTAGAAATCAATTTTTGCAAAAGCAATATTGTTTCTTACAACACAAGGAATAAGCATTTGTCTTGCTCCTGTTTGTCTCCCAAGTTTTGGCATAAAATTATATCCAGCTTCTCTACTTTTTAACGTAGCATATCGAACAGCAGTGCCATCAGGCTTTATTGCATGATCACTCATTATTTGCTTATTACTATCTTTTTGTAAAAAAAGAAAATGAACTTCCGATCCTGCATTCATATTAGCAAAAGATAAAAAATTATCACTGTCTACATCGCTAGTTGTTTTATTAATAACACTATTCCATTGTAGTTCTAAATCCTTAGAAATGCTAAAAGTGATAATATCATCATAATTATAAACTAAATCCCTGTTACCATTTTGGTTAAAGGGCCTGTAAAAACCATAATTACCTCTATTGAAGTTATAATAATCTGTATTGAAACCAGAGAATCCATTACCATAAAAATTATTATTAAATCTATCATCAAAAGTATTGCCCCCAAATCGCCTTTGTTTATAATACTCTTCTGTTACAGCTAAAAAACCGCCATCTTTTTTTAATACAATATTCTTTAGAAAAAAATTATCATAAGCAGAACGCCAATCTGGTTTACCTGAAAGTTTTGAAAGAAGCGTATCACTAAAAATATTTATGACCATTTTGGATACAACAAATGGAGCTTTGCTTATTACTGCTGTTAATAAACCACCTACATTACCACTGTTTTTTTTGTATGAAAATGTATTTAAAACATAATTCTTATTGAGGTTGTCTATTTTTATTACTGGCTCTTGCACAAGCTGCTTATCTAAGGGTAATGTTGCAACAGAAAAAGAATCTACATTTAGTTTTTTGTAAAATATTTCTACTGTATTTATATATTCCGCTCTTGCATTTTCTTTTAATTGAGTAAAAACAATTCCACCTTCGTTGTCTATTTGAAGGTCTCCAAAGGATTCTCTATTGCTATTGTAATTGAATGATCTTCTCGTACTATCCAATAATTTTACATTTTCATCATACACTTTAGTCATAAGATTAAATTCATCATTTCTATTGGTATATTTATACATCAACAAATTCTTTTTATCCTCACTCCATTTAAAACTGTAATAAGTATTCGCAGAAAATGCTGCTGATCTGGTAGAATCCATTGTAATTACTTCTCCTAATAGTTTTCCTTCACTATTCATTTTTGCTGCTTTACAATAAATAATATTTTTCCGTTGATATTGCCAGACCATTAAAAAATTATCAGGATAAGCAATAAAATCAATATTGTTTGTCTTGTCAGAAATAAAATCAAGCTTTATTGATTCTTTTACAACCATATCATTATTATATATAGTAATTTTATGATCATTGTTTAAGTATTTATAAACGATAAAGTTTCCTAAGAATTTCCCTACAATCTCAAATATCATATTCTTGTTATCCGATTTTTCCACTTCTGAGTAAGTTATGTTTTGAGCACTTATATTAGAGAAGCTTCCCACAAAAAGAACTACACAAAGGAATAATTTACCAATCATATTTTAAAAATTAATGAGTATAAAATTACGTGATTAAATGTACCGTTCATAAAAGAAAATAAAATTTAATTGGATTATGAAATAACTTTACTAAGTAAATTTTTAAATGATGCGTACCATATTAATTACAGGGGGAACTGGCTTGGTAGGAAATGCCCTTTCAGCAATGCTTTTAGCAAAAAATTATAGTGTTATAATACTTACAAGAAATATTCCTAATGAGAATTACAATAAAAACTTACAATATGCTCTTTGGAATGTAAAAGAAGGGACAATAGATTTGAATGCTATTCAAAAAGCGGATGCCATCATTCACTTGGCGGGTGCAGGGGTTATGGATAAAAAATGGAACGAGGCCTATAAAAATGAAATTGAGGAAAGTAGAACGAAAAGTAGTTACTTATTGGTAGATGCGTTAAGAAACAATCCCCATAAAGTAAAAGTAATTGTAAGTTCATCTGCAATAGGATGGTATGGTGGCGATAAAATACCCAATTATTTCTTTAAAGAAGATGACCAAGCAGACAATGAATTTTTAGGTATTGTTTGTAAAAAGTGGGAACAAAGTATTGAAACAGCATCCACACTTGGGATAAGGGTTTGTAAACTAAGAACAGGAATTGTGTTAAGCAAAGCAGGTGGTGCTTATGTTGAATTTAGAAAATCACTAGCATTTGGTATAGCATCTATATTAGGAAATGGGAAGCAAATGGTAAGTTGGATTCACATAGAAGATCTTTGTAGGCAATATATTTTTGCTTTGGAAAATGAAAATATGAGTGGTAGCTACAATGCGGTAGCACCATCGCCTTCCAGTAATAAGGAACTTACACTTACTATAGCAAAAGCAGTTAGAGGAAAGTTTTATATTCCTGTAAATGTCCCCACTTTTATGTTAAAGCTCATGCTAGGTAATAGAAGTATTGAGATACTAAAAAGCGCAACCGTTAGTGCTCAAAAGATAAAAGATGCAGGGTTTACTTTTTTGTATCCGAGTGCATTGTCGGCGGTGGAGGAAATAGAGAAATAAAGTTAAATCTATAAAGTATTCAAGTTAGAAAAGTGATTTTAGTGTATCCGTCAGATCGCTTAAACTATAATCTTTTCCAATTATTTCATGTTTATCATTTATCAAAATATTGTAAGGGATATAGTCAATAGAATAATATTCTAAGATTTTATTATAGTTGCCGCTTAAATCAGAAACATTTATCCAAGGGAGTGAACCTTTAATAATAGCGTTTATCCAAGCTTGTTTTGAGTAATCTAAAGAAATACCTAAGGTTTCAAATCCTTTTTGCTTGTACTCCTCATAAATTTTTATAAGTTCCTGATGTTCTTTTCTACAAGGGCCACAACTACTACTCCAAAAATTTATCAATAAATATTTTGCTTTAAAGTTTTCAATTTTTACAATATTTGACGCAGTATCTTTTTGCTCGAAGTAAATAAATTTGGAGCCTGTTTCAAGCTTTTTAATTCTATTTAAAAACCGCTCAATACCTCTTTTTTGCGCAATAGATTGTTGAAGAGGAGAAAATTTATCGAATAATTCTTTTGCTTGTTTGTAGGAAAGCATGTCAGATTCTAAGAGTACATCTGCAACAAAACTGTACTTTGGATATATAGTTGCAGTTTTCAACATTAAATTGAAAAGCGTATCTGCTTTACTATGTTGATTTGTTTTGAGGGAGTAAATACTTTTAAGTTGTTCAATATTCGATTCTGAAAGCTTTACTAAATTAAGCTTGTAGTACTTGTTCTTGCCCAAATAAAAAGAATCTAATTTTATTTTAAGCGTGATCAAACCTGTATCTACAAAAAATGATAGTGAATTACTATTTGGGCCGAATGATATATTGATGGGTGTAGGATTTTCTAATGTATCCTTTAAATAAAATTCACCTCTCTTGCAAGTTATTTTCTTATGAACCTCTACGGAATTAGTTTTTGATAATGTACCGTTATTTCTTTGTTGAAATTTGAATTGTTGAAGCTACCAACGACTTCAAATTTTGATTGGGCTTGAGATTTGGAATTGCACAGCGTTAATAAGAAAAATAAATTTATGCAAACGTACTTTGGAATTGAAATGTGGCTAAATAAAAATTCTTTTACAAACGAATATATTTTTATCATTTTGTGATTTATTACCCCGCTTATTAAAAGTTGAAATTTTTATCTCTTTTACTCCACAAATTGGTATTAATTATAATCAACTACAAATCAGCCTTCAAATATTTTTTTCTGCTCCACCAAATGAATAAAGCTAGGTAACCAAGTGCAAAGGGTAATACTACCCAAGTATAATCTGTAGGTAAAGCACTTTTGGTAAGACCTTTTAGTGGGTTGTCAGGAAAGGTAAGTAAGCCATCAGCAGCATTCATAGGTAAATAATCTCCAAGGCTACCAAGATCAATTTTACTACTAGATTTTAGTTTCATGCCTAATAAATCCATCATAGAGGAAAGAAAGTTTTCTGCCCCCAAATAAATAAAGAATAAGCCCATTGCAAAACCGGTTTTCTTTATTAATACTGAAATTAATACAGCAAACATATTATAAGAAACCGCTTTTAAGAAAAAGTATCCTACATGAGAAATACTGTGTAAGGAAAAACTTGTACCAGATGCAAATCCAAAACCCAAGGCAGTAATAAATACAAGTAAAGTACTCACAAGTGCTGCTATTAAAGCCATCATTAATTTTACAGAAATAAATTCGTCTCTACTCCAGCCATCAATAATATTTTGCCTATTGGTACGAAATGAATATTCATTGGTAAGCAGCATAATAATTAATATGGCTGGCAAAATAAGAATAAAACCAGTTGCATAACTAGTAGTTTGCCAAGTATTTTCAAAATTATATGGACTAAAAGAACCCACTATTGCACCTGCTCCAGAATTGCCAATTATATTTTTATTGATGATAAATACAATATAGTTTACAAGAAAAACACCAACACTAAAAAATATTGCCAATATTTTAAACGCCCCGTAGTTCTTTATCTTAAGCCATTCTATTTTTAATAAGTTGATCATGGTTGTATAATTGAAAAATGATTTTAGTTTGTAAGTTCAAGGAATTTGGATTCAAGATTGCTTTTCTTTAATTGTAAATGCGAAAGCACAATTCCATTATCAAAGCAAAATTTGTTAATCGCCGCAAGGTCTGCTTGGCCTGCTTTGTAGGCTATTTCTATAAAGCCATTTAATTCTTCAACTGAGTTGTAACCAATTAAATTTTTCAATACATTTTTTAGACCTACATTATCTTTTGCTACTACTTGTACAATATCATTTTGCTGAAAAACATCTCTTACATTTCCTGATGCCAATAATGTACCTTGCTTTAAAATAGCCACATCTGTACAAACTTTTTCTACTTCATCTAGCAGATGACTAGCCATAATGATAGTTTTACCTTTGGCAGAAAGATCTTTTATGAGGTTTCTTATTTCGGAAATTCCTACAGGGTCTAATCCATTGGTAGGTTCATCAAAAACCAACACATCAGGATTACCTAATAAAGCAGCGCCAATAGCTAGTCTTTGTTTCATGCCCAAAGAGTAAGTGCTAAAAGGTGAATTTTTTCTTTTCAATAAATCTACTGTCTGCAATACATGTTCTATATCATCTTCTCCTATTCCTTTTATAGCACAAGATATTTTTAGGTTTTGCACTGCATTAAGGTAATGATAAAAATTAGGTGTTTCTAAAAGGGTACCTATTTTTTTGCGGTGAGCATCCGTAGCTACTTCATCAAACAATTTGTAGTTACCACTCGTAGGTTTTAATACATTCATAATAATGCCAAGTAATGTTGTTTTACCACTACCATTTGGACCAAGTATTCCAAATACAGCGCCTTTGGGGACTGAGAAACTTACTCCCTTTAAGGCTTTTATTTTTCCATAATCTTTAGCTATATTCTCCACAGTTAGTATTGCCATTGTTATTAATTTATAATCAAAGAAAATGATTTGTTTTTAGAGTAACTAAAATTTTTGTTGTGAATGGTCGTAAATGATTATTGTAGGCATTAAATATTTATAGTTTACATGGCAGTTATTTTAATTGGCATTTGAGACTTTAAATATTTGCAATTTGAACCTTTTGAATATTTACAATTTTTTAGCAATTCCTAATGATTGATTACTTGCTTTTAATTTTTTAAAAAAGTCTTTTTTGACTGATACTTTCAAACAAATGAAAATAAAGCCGCAAGGGCTGAAATATATCTAGCATTTTTAATAAGACATAATAAAACCCTAAAAAAGGTGACATTATTGCACAATTAAAGATGATTGAAAAAAATGCTGAACCTAGTCCCGGTAGCAGCGTAAAGCCCGCAAGGAGTCACGAACGAGGACTTGCAGCGTATAACGGGTGACTTATGATGATTGTAAATCTGCCTCTGACGCTTCTAAAAATTAAATTAAAAATTGAAGGCTAACTGCCGATAAAAAGTTTTTATAACCGTTTATCCATATTTTGTAAATATTATACAACCATTGCAATTATGTATATATTTTTGCAACTCAACCAAATCAACATGAAAAAAATATTATTTTATTGTGCATTTGTAGCAGTGGCTAGCAATGCAACGGCACAGCAAAAGCTTGCTTACACGGAATATAAACTTAAAAATGGCTTGCCTGTAATTTTGCATCAAGATAAGTCTGCACCAGTGGTAGCAGTATCTGTAATGTACCATGTAGGAAGTAAAGATGAGCAACCAAACCGTACAGGGTTTGCCCATTTTTTTGAGCATCTTTTATTTGAGGGCTCTAAAAACATTGGCCGTGGGGAGTTTATGAAAATTGTAAGTGCAAATGGTGGTCAAAACAATGCCAATACATCACAAGATCGTACTTTCTATTACGAAGTATTTCCATCCAACCAATTGGCTACAGGCTTGTGGCTAGAGAGTGAAAGAATGATGCACCCAATCATAAATCAAATAGGGGTAAAAACGCAGAATGAAGTTGTAAAAGAAGAGAAAAGACTTAGGGTAGATAACCAGCCTTATGGAAATTTTGTGGCGGAAGTGATGAAGCGCTTATTTACAAAGCACCAATACAACTGGGTTCCTATCGGTAGTATGGCAGATTTAGATGCTTCTACGTTAGAAGAATTTCAAGCATTCAATAAAAAATTCTATACACCTAGTAATGCAGTTCTTGTAGTTGCGGGAGATATTGATATTGAAAAAACAAAAAAGCTGATAGAAGGATATTTTGGAGAAATACCAAGTGGTACGCCAATAGTAAAATCAAAAATACAAGAAGAGCTAATTACTAAAGCTATTGTTGATACAGCTTACGATAACAATATTCAAATACCTGCAATCATGACGGCGTATCGAATTCCTGGAATGACAACTAAGGAGTCTAAAATGCTAGAAATGGCATCTGCCGTTCTTAGCCAAGGAAAAAGTAGCAGGATGTATAAAAAGATGGTAGATGATAAAAAGAATTCGTTGGCAACAGGAACATTTAATTTTTCGTTAGAAGATTATGGAGCTTACATTGCTTATGCGTTACCAAACAACGGAACACCCTTAGATACTTTATTAAAAGATATGGATGAAGAAATTGTAAAACTTCAAACAGAAAAAATAAGTACTGAGGAATTCACCAAATTGCAAAACCAGTTTGAAAATGACTTCTTAGATAAAAATACAAGAATGCTTGGAGTAGCAGAAAATTTGGCCGCTGGTTACACTTTTTATAAAAATACCAATAACATAAATACGGAATTGGAAGAAATCAGAAAAATTACTCCTGCAGATATTCAGGCAGTGGTGAAAAAGTATTTGAATCCTAACCAAAGAGTTGTTTTGTACTATTTGCCTAATAAAAATAAATAGTATCGCATTTTATAAAAATATAAAAAACAAAAAATGAAAAAAATTATAATAGTTGCACTTGCTATAATTGGGTTACAAAATAGCTATGCACAAATGAAAATAGATAGATCTAAAAAGCCTGCTGCAGGTCCTGCGCCTACTATTACGTTTAAAGATCCTGTAACTTTTACTATGCCAAATGGTATGACAGTGTTGATTGTAGAAAATCATAAGCTGCCAAAAGTAAGAGCTACTTTAAGTATTGATGCTGGGCCTATTACAGAAAGTAAAAAAGCCGGTACATTGGATTTAATGGGTGGCATGCTTGGAGAAGGTACAACTAGCATGAGCAAAGAAAATTTTGATAAAGCGGTAGATATTATTGGGGCTGATGTAAATTTATTTTCTAGTGGTGGTAGTGCTTCCGCACTTACTCGTCATTTTGAAAAAGCATTTATGCTTATGGCAGATGGTTTGAAAAATCCCTCTTTCCCTGCTGATGCTTTTGCTAAATTAAAAACACAAACTATTACAGGATTAAAATCTAGTGAAAAAAGTGCTACTGCGATTTCCTCTAGAGTGTGGTCAGCATTAAGCTTTGGGAAAACAACCGCACAAGGAGAATTTACAACTGAAGAAACAGTGAAAGCAATTACTCTAGATGATGTAAAAGTGGCTTACAAAAAATACATAACTCCATCTCGCAGTTATCTAACTTTTGTAGGAGATATTACTCCGGCAGCGGCTAAATCTATTGCCGAAAAAGCATTTGCTAAATGGACTGGAAACAAATTAGAACTTGAAACACTTTTAAGCGTAAAAAATCCTGAAAAAACAGAAATTGATTTTGTAGATGTTCCAACTGCTGTTCAAGGCGAATTAAGTGTGGGTAATATTATAAGTAACCCAATGGGAGGAAAAGATTACCATGCTTTATTATTGGCAAACCAAATTCTTGGTGGTGGTGCAGAAAGTAAATTGTTTATGAACTTAAGAGAGAAGCATGGGTTTACCTATGGTGCATACTCAAGTGTAGGCAGTGGCCGTTTCCAAACTTTATTTCAAGGTGGAGCGGCAGTACGTACAGATAAAGTTGATAGTGCTACAGCAGAATTAATAGGAGAAATATTAAACATGCGAGATGGTAAAATAACGGATGATGAATTGGCAATGGCAAAAGCAAAATACAATGGTGGCTTTGCTTTGGGTATGGAAGATCCTGCTAGGGCAGCTACATACGCAAGCAATATCTTAATAAATAATTTGCCTAAAGATTTTTACAGAACGTATTTACAAAAAATAAATGCAGTAACCGTAAATGATATAAAAGCAGTTGCAAAAAATTATTTTAACGAAGGCAATGCAAGAATTTTAATTGTAGGTAATGGCAAAAAAATTATTCCAACCTTGATGCGTTTAGGTTATCCAATTAAAAAATATGATAGATATGCTGAACCTATTGTAGAAGAGGTAAAAGAAGTAAAAGTAGCAGAAACGCAAAATAATACAGATGCGGTTTCGGGAAATAGTATTATACAAGATTACTTAAAAGCTATTGGTGGCAGAGCCGAAGCAGAGAAAGTAAACTCTAGTAGTGCAAGTATTAGTTTAGATATGATGGGTAGAACCTTTACAGGAGTTGAAAAAAAGATGGCACCAAGTAAAGCTTACTCCGAGTTAAAAATGGGTGAAATGACGGTAATGAAATCTGTATTTGATGGCGTGAGTGGAAGCCAGCAGCAAGGGCCAGGTAGCCCAAAAAATATGAGTGAAGCTGAGGTAAAAGAGGCGCTAGATGAAAAAGGAGTAATTCCACAATTGAACTACAACAATAAAGAGTATGTAGGTAAAGGCAAGGTTGGTAGTGAAGATACTTACCGTTTAAAAGTTATTTTCCCAAGTGGCCGTACCTCGGTGCAACATTATTCTGTAAAAACAGGCTTATTATTACAAGAGGAAACTACTTCAAAGCAAGGTGATGAAGAAGTGCCAATGACTGTGGATTATAAAGATTATAAAAAAGTAGGAAATATTTTAATACCTCACACAGTTACTAGAAACGTGGGTGGACAAGAGTTTACGCTCGTTTACTCCGATTATAAATTTAATAGTGGTGTAACAGATTCAGATTTTAAATAAACTAGTTACCGTAACGTATTAAAAGGCTGCTCCATTTTGGGGTAGCCTTTTTTATTTGTTGCTTGCCAGTCTTCCTATAAAATAGCCGTTTAAAATAATAGAAATTTTCTATTCACTCTAGCATGATTATATTTGAGGTATAAATAATTTGTATGAACATTTTAGAAGTAAAAGGTCTAAAAAAATATTTTGCTACACAAAAGGCGGTAGATGATATTAGTTTAGAAATAAAGAAAGGAAGCATTTTTGGTTTGCTTGGTCCAAATGGAGCAGGTAAAACTACCTTGATACGAATGATAACGGGAATTTTTTATCCTGACGAGGGAGAAATTATTTTAAACGGAAAAAAATTCAATCCTGAAAATGATGCAAGGCATATTGGCTACATGCCAGAAGAACGTGGTTTGTATAAGAAAATGAAAATAGGAGAGCAAGCGCTTTACCTAGCTCAACTAAAAGGTCTTAGTAAGAAAGATGCAACAGAGAAAATAAACTTTTGGTTTAAGCGGTTGGAAATGGAAAGTTGGTGGAATAAAAAAGTAGAAGACCTCAGTAAAGGAATGGGACAAAAATTACAATTTGTAATTACCGTTTTGCATGAGCCTGAGTTGATTATTTTAGATGAGCCCTTTAGTGGCCTTGATCCTATAAATGCAAACTTAATAAAAGATGAAATTTATAGGTTGGCAAAAAATGGCACATCCATTATTTTTAGTACACACCGAATGGAACAAGTGGAAGAAATTTGCGACCATATTGCACTAGTAAATAAAGGTACTAAAATATTGGACGGTACTGTGGCAGAAGTAAAAGAAAAATTTAAAGAGAATTTATTCGAAATAAGTGTAGCTAATAGTACTGAAAGTGTCAATAGCAGTGCATTTGAAATAGTAGCTATAGAAGGTAAAAAACTATTTGTAAAAATAAACGATGGTTACACTGCTAATGATGTGCTTGCTTACTTTATACAAACAGGAAATACTGTTTTATCATTTAGAGAAGTATTACCAACACTTAATGAGATATTTATTAAGCTTGTGGGAGATACGCCTAATGCAAGACAATTTGTAAAAGTAGAAAATTAAAAAAGTTACCAAGAATGTACGAATGATTTTAATTCGTCTTTATTCTTGCATTAGTTGCTAATAAAAAATCTAAAAAATTTATTTTATGAATAAGATTTCATTAATTATACAAAGAGAGTATTTAACAAGGGTGCGAAAAAAGACCTTCATTATTGGTACGGTACTTTTCCCTTTGCTATACTTGGTATTAATTTTTGGGCAAGGATATATTGCAGATAAGACCAAAGAAAACTTTAAAATAGCTTTGATAGATTATTCTAAATTATTTTCTAAAGAACGAGTACAACAAGAAAATATCACAGACACAAATAATGTATTAAAGCTTATCAGTGAAAACGAGGCAGATGTTATAAAAAATTACGATAGTTTGGGGTATAATGGTTACGTAGTTATTCCAACAGATTTCGATTGGAGAAAGGGTATGGATAGCCTTCTCATAAACACAAAGAAAACTTATGGCTTCAGTGCTGTTGGTCCACTGGAGAGAAAATTGAATAATATTTGGTCTGGTATAAAGAATGACAGCCTTGGTATTGGTTTTGCTCAAAAAGAAATACTTGCTAAGGAAATAAATGTGAAGTTTAATAATACAAAAGATACCACTGCCAATGCGGGTATAGCCTCTGTAATTGGATATGTATGTGGGTTTTTAATGTATTTTATTTTGTTGTTGTACGGATCGCAAGTAATGATGGGTGTTACTGAAGAAAAAACAAATAGGATAGCAGAAGTTGTGGTATCATCTGTAAAACCGTTTCAACTAATGATTGGAAAAATAATTGGTATAGGTGCTGTAGCCGTTACACAATTTTTAATTTGGATTGCTTGTATATTTTTAATTTATAATTTAGGTAAAAACTCTGGTAATATGGGCATGCTTTCGCAAAGTCTTGGACAAATACAAAACGTATTTTCAAGTGTGAATATGCCGATTACCATTGGTTGTTTCTTGTTTTATTTAATTGGTGGTTTTTTATTTTACTCTTCTTTATATGCTGCTATAGGTAGTGCTATAAATGAAGATATGAGAGAAGCGCAATCATTGAGCTTTCCTATTACGATGCTTATCATTTTTTCTATTGCACTGATGACACCGGCTATATCAAACCCGAGTAGCCCTGTAGCAGTTTGGACAAGCATTATACCGTTTACATCTCCTATTGTAATGATGGCAAGGATTCCATTTGGTGTGCCTAATACAGTTCCTATTTGGCAATTGGCATCATCTATGGGATTATTGATTATTGGGTTTTTATGCACTACTTGGTTTGCTGCTCGTATTTATCGCACTGGTATTTTGATGTATGGCAAAAAACCAAGTTGGAAGGAAATGATAAAGTGGGCGTTTAGGAAATAATATATTTCACACAAAGAAACAACGGTAGCAAAATCACAAAGCGATTTGTTTGTTTTCTTTTGCGCAAAAAGAAAAGATATCAAAGAATTCTTGCCACTAAAGATGCCAAAAGCTGTAATGCAGACCAATTAAAAATTATAATTGATTAGTAATAAAAAATGCCTCATCAATTTGAGGCATTTTTATTTCAAAATGTTGTAATTAAATCTTCCCCACCATTTCAGCGGGTATAACCCATGCATCAAATTCTTCGGCGGTTACATAGCCCAGTTTTATGGCCATTTCTTTTAGGGTTGTGCCTTCTTTGTGTGCTGTTTGTGCTATTTCTGCTGCTTTGTAATAACCTATTTTTGTATTGAGAGCAGTTACTAGCATGAGCGAATTGTCAACATGTTTTTTTATGTTTGCCTCAATAGGAGCTAGGCCTACAGCACATTTATCGTTAAACGAAACACAGCCATCACCTATAAGCCTTGCACTGTGTAAAAAATTATAAATCATTACTGGTTTAAAAACATTCAATTCAAAATGTCCATTGCTGCCGCCAATACTAATGGTAACATCATTTCCCATTACTTGTGCTGCAATCATGGTGAGGGCTTCGCATTGTGTAGGATTTACTTTGCCCGGCATGATGGACGAACCTGGTTCGTTATCAGGAATAAATAATTCGCCGATACCGCTACGTGGGCCACTGCTTAGCATTCTAACATCGTTTGCAATTTTCATTAGACTTACTGCAACCATTTTTAAAGCACCATGCATTTCTACAATGGCATCATGTGCGGCAAGGGCTTCAAACTTATTTTCAGCAGTAACAAATGGTAAACTTGTAAGTGTTGCTATGTGTTTTGCTACATTTTCAGAATAGCCTGTAGGTGTGTTAATG
>JANMFB010000310.1:0-8909 GCA_031377605.1 Ferruginibacter sp. | reverse complement strand
ACATCGGTCGTTTTCATTGCCCACAAAGTTTCTCTTAAATTTAGTAACATCTCTTTGGCAGTTTCTTGCAAATCTGTTACCAATGTTTTATTGTTGTCTGCCGTTATGCTTAGCAATGAACTATTGTGCAAGATTGCATTGGCTTGTACGCCTAAATTATCATGTAATTCTGCAGCTATACGTTTGCGTTCTTTTTCTTCGGCATCTTTTACAGCCAAATCACTTTGTATCTTTTTTTGTTCTGCAATTATTTTTTGATTTTGCTTATATTTTTTAAATTGGTACGCAAAAAATATTGAAACTAATAATACAATGACGCCCACTCCGTACAACAAAAGATTTCTTTGAAATAAACCTAATTTTTGTTGTGCTATGAGGGTTTCTTTTTTTTGAATATCATATTTTATTTGTATTTCTTGTAGTGCCTCTGCTTTGTTTCTTTGGTATAAAGAATCTTTTAGTTCTATAACTTTATTGAGCGTAATAGCATAGTTTTTATAATCATTTGCTGCTTTATAATTTTGTGCCAGTGCGTTATAAAGAAAAGGTAACTTGGCAAATAAATTATTTTTTTGTGCTAATGCAATACCTTCTTCTACAACAGCTATTCCCTTTTCAGTTTGCTTATTGTTTGCATAAAAAATACCCAATTGAGACAGGTCTGAAACAATATAAAAAACATCGCCAATTTGCTTTCGTATTTGCAAGCCTTGTTGTAATAAATTTTCCGCTTTTGAATTGTTGTTTTTTGCTAAACATATATCAGAATAAATATAATAGCAATTGGCCAGAGCAGCTAAGTGTTGTTCTTTTTTTGATACTTCAATGGCTTTTATAATATACAATTCAGCAGAATCTATTTTATGTAAATCGCAATATATTGCGGCAATGTTTGAGTAGCATGCGGCAAAACTCTTTTCTACAGACCCTCGTTTTTCATATTTGTCCTTCGCCCTATAAAACCAATTAAGCGCCTCCTCATTTTGCCCAAGTTCCATATAAGCCCAGCCTATCTGTATTGGTACTATTATTTGCATCCTTATATCTCCCTCTTTTTCTGCCTCTTGCAATAAATTAATTGACTCTTGTATGGCTTCCTTTTGTTTATTGGTTATGATAAGTAATCTTGTACGGGCCAATAGAAATTTATTTCGAAGAGTTGCAAATTCCCTTTTATTAACTAAAGGCAATTGACTTTCTATAATTTCAAATGCTAAATCGTACTTAGATTGCCTAGTAAAATAAAGAGCCTCATAGTATTTTAGCTGAACTAAAAGATTTGGACTATTTAAAGATTGTATGGTTTTTTTGGCTTCATTGATGCAAAACAAAAAACTATCAGAGTGCATTGAATAGCTTTGATCGCATAATTCAAAAAGGGTTGCTACTTTCTGAAGAGGCGTTTTTTTTAATAATAGTTGTTTTTTTAAACTATCTATTCTTTGCGTTTGAGAAAACGCAAATAGGGGGCAGAGGGAGCAACAAACTACTACTGCTTTTATAAATATCCTACCCAAA
Source organism: Ferruginibacter sp. (assembly GCA_031377605.1). Taxonomy (GTDB): domain Bacteria; phylum Bacteroidota; class Bacteroidia; order Chitinophagales; family Chitinophagaceae; genus Ferruginibacter. Next base: position 7,391 of record JANMFB010000310.1, on the reverse strand, counting down.
AATCTTAACGTATATCTCCTATTCATTTTGCAGAAATTAAAACCATTATTAAACAAGTGTTTGCTAACAATACAATTTGGTAAAAGCTGTAACACAATAAGTTATTATTAATTAAACCAATACAATTTAGTACAAATATTAAACATTATGGTTTTTTTAAATACTATCCAAATGGAGTATTGCTAGAGCCTGTCAATAGTTAGAATTTTACAGTATCCCTATAAAACTACAAGCAAAACTCCAATTCTTCTTAAAAAAACTTTACTGCTACATAAGTAGCAGGCACTTTCATTCATTTTGTAAAATTTGATTGGAAGTAAAAACAGGAATTTTAAACTAATTGCAATGAAAAAATACTACTTACTGTCGCTTTGTTTTTTATTAATGAACAGTTACAACTTACGTGCACAAATGCATAGATTTGTGCATGTACCAAATGCCACGGCACAACCCTCGTCAAATGTAGCCAATAACAATACTGCTAATGCAGTTCTTACTTGCTCTGTGGACACTATACTTTTAACCACCCAAGCACAAATAAATAATTTTACAACAAACTACCCTACTTGTACAAATCCAAAATACTTAATTATCAATGGAGCCGGTGCAAGCCCTGCTATTACTAATTTAAATGGGTTAAGTTCACTTACCTCAATACAAAATAAATTAGTTATAAAAAATACATCAATAACGACTCTCTCTGCTATTAACAATATTACTTCCATTGCCGATACATTACAAATAGATAATAATCCAAACTTAGCTACACTTGGGCTTACCAACCTTACCAGCTTTGGTACACTTATTCTTAATAATTTACCTGCGCTTACGTCTGTAGCAGGTTTTAGTACTAACCTTAATAAAATTAGCAGTATAAATATTGACTCTACTGGCATAAATACTTTAGCAGGCTTTAGTAATATTGACAGTTTAACTAATCCATTTGAAACATTTAGTATTACTTACACCCCTATTACCACTTTAAGTACTTGGACAGATCTTAAGAAGGTAAACGGTTATATGTGGTTAGAAAACCTAAATAGTTTAACAAGTATTGGCATAAGTAATTTACAGCAATGTTGGGGTTTTCTTTTTTCAAATCTTCCTATACTCAATAATTTGGGTAACATAAGTTATAATTTAACCGATCAAAATACCGGAACATTCTGGTTTATAAATACAGGGCTTAGCACACTTACCGGAATGGATAGTATAAAAGCCGCCTCAAATTTTTATGTAATTAATAATAACAATCTTACAACACTTCAGGGTTTGCAAAATATAGCAGGCAATGTTGGCGGCATTTCCATTTACGGAAATCCCTTGCTTACAAGTATGGCATCACTCAGCAATATAACAAGTGCTAATAATGATGCAACTATTGAAGTTTCTTATAATAATGTACTTACTAGTTTAAATGGGTTGCAAAATATTACCAACATTGGTAAAGGCTTATGGATAGCAGGTAATAGTAATCTTACAAATCTTTCTTCACTCAATAATAATTTGACCATTCAAAATAATCCAGACAGTTACAACGGCATTAAAGACTCTGTAAGAATTTATGATAACCCACAACTTGCCATATGCAGCGATACTTCTATTTGCAATTATTTATCTGGAGGCGGTACTGCTTTTATAGATAACAATGCTGCAGGTTGCAATAGCATAGCAGAAATACAAGCCTCTTGTATAATAATTGGTGCTAACTGTAACGATATTGAACCAAATGATAACAATACAAATGCCATTTCACTTTCGCAAAATATAACCAAATGTGGCCATGTAGGGTACCAAACGGGGGTAGATGGTAATGGCGATCCCATTTACGACGATTATGATGTGTATAAAATTGTTATGCCTTACGACGGTAGTATTAATATAGATTTTACTGCAAAAAATGACAGTAGCTGTTTTACCAACAGCAATACCAATTTGGATTTAACGATACTGGATGCTAATTTTAATGACCGCCATGGCGAAAATCTATTTAACTGGAGCGCTACTGATACCTGCAATTTACTGAAAACAAGCAGCGTAAAACTGAGGGGTTATAAAGGCGAAGAATTTTATATTAGATTAAACGGTGGTGCCATTACTTACACGCTCAATTGGCACGCCAGTGACCAAACAACCAGCGAACCAGAGTTTAATGGTGATTTTGCCAATGCTATTTATTTAAATCCTACAGATACCGTTAGGGGGCTAATTAATTACATTAGCGCTTTACAGTACGACAATGCAGACTTTTACAAAACCAAGATGCCTGTAACAGGTAATATACGGGTACATGTAAAGGTAATAAACAGGCAAAATTACGATCCGGGTGTACCCAATGGAATAAGATTCACTTGGAAATTTGACAACTTTAACAGCAGTGTATTTTACTTACCTACGGGCAATATAGATGATTCGGCTACACAGGTTATTAATATTTGCGGTATAAAAAACGATACTGTTTATTTTAAAATAGAGCAACAATCGGAAGCCAATGAATACCAATGGAGCTACGAAATAATAGATACTTTAAATGCAATAGATAATTACGAACCAAATAATACAATACCTACAGGTACACAAATAGCAGAAAACGAAACTAAAACTGCTACCATAAATTTTATGGGCAATGTACAAGACTTTTATGATAACTATAAAACCAAAATCCCCAAAAGCGGATCTATACGATTACGATTTACTGCAACCGATACAAAATGTGACCATGGCAATTTTATTGTAAAGGCATTTAATATAAATAACAACCAAATTTTTTCACAAACTTTTACAAGCACCGGTGCGCCAGGTGTGGTTACTACTTTCAGCGACAGTGCAAATATTTGTGGAATAAATGCCAACGATTCTATATTTTTTCAGATTATAAGCACCGACCCTTTTAGCTACAGCTTTAGCTATAAAATGGTAGATACCATTGAAAATATTGTAGATATAGAGCCTAATAATACTTTTGCCACCGCAACACAACTTAATATAAGCGATAGTATAAAAGGTAGAATAAATTACCCTACCATTGCTGATGCAGATGACTATTACAAAACAGTGATGCCATATAGTGGCAATGTAAAAATATACCTAGAAACAAAGAACATAGGTTGTAACACAGGCGCTGCAACACTCAATGTATATGATCGCAGAAAAGACAGTGGCCCAAGTTCATTTTTCTCTTTAAACAATATTTTGAGCCAGCAAATAAGAAGAGATACTTTTAATGTATGTGGACTTGCTGCTGATACTTTATACTTTTTAATAAGGAGTTTCAACTTTAATAGCAAAATTCAATATAAAATACGGTACGAAATTACAGATACATCAACCAGCGATGTAGAAGATAATGGAACTTTTATTTCGGCTACTTCTATAAATGCACAGCAACAAAAATCAGGTACTATTCGCTATAGCAATGGAGCCGGTACCGATACTTACGATTATTATAAAACCATGCTTCCTTTTGATGGTACAATAAAAATAATGGTACAAGCTACCAATATGATTTGTGCCAATGGGCAATATGTGTATTTACGAGGCTACGATAAAAGACAAGGTGGTGGCGAAATCTTAAGTAAAGTTCTTGCCAACAACAGCAATGTAGCTGCTGGGCAAACGGTATATGATACCGTATTAATTTGCGGTAGGGCTGCTGACACTTTTTACTTAAGGTTTGAAGCTACAAACGCATTTAAATACCAATGGAGTTATGTAATGGTAGATACAAGTGTAAATGATATAGAACCCAATAATGATTTTACTACTGCATTACCCATTGCAGAAAACCAAACCAAAGCAGGCCATATAAAATATTATAGCAATGGTGTTGCAGATGATTTAGATTATTACAAAACATTATTACCAAAAGATGGTACTATAAAAATAATGGTACAGGCTACCAATATGAGTTGTGGCAATAACCAATGGGTTTATTTGCGTGGGTACGATCGCAGGCAAGGGAATGGGCAAATTTTTGAAAAATTTATTGCAGGTAATAATAATGTAGCTGCAGGGCAAACGGTGTATGATACCATCTTAGTTTGTGGCAGAGCCGCCGACAGTTTTTATTTACGCTTTGAAGCTACAAACGCTTTCAAATACCAATGGAGTTATGTTATGGTAGATACCAGTGTGAATGATGTAGAACCCAATAATAGTTTTGCAACCGCCATAGGCGTAGGTAGCAATCAAACGAGGAGGGGGCATATAAAATATTACAGCAATGGCGGCAACGATGATTTGGATTATTACAAATTTATTTTTGCAAATACCGATAGCTTAAAATTACAAATGCAGGCTACCAATATGAGTTGTGGCAATGGGCAGTGGCTGTACATTAGAGCTTACGATAAAAATTTTACTCAACTATTTGAAAGATATTTTGCTAATACTAATTCGGTAGCAGCAGGGCAAACAGTATTTGATAGTATAAAAATATTAGTAAACGCTCCAGATACTATTTACCTGCGTTACGAAGCCACTAATCCTTTCAAATACCAGTTTACTACCAACCCACGCCTACCATCTGCTAGCTTTAGTATTGTTGGCGATAGTACCGTTTGCTTTGGCACAAAAACCTACAAAGCGGTAAATGTGGTGGATGATAATGTAGTATACAATTGGGCATTATCCGGCGGTGGTTCATTAAGCTTTACAGATAGTATAGCTACGGTAAACTGGACAACAAACGGCACCCATAATTTATCACTGTATTTAACAAACAATCTTGGTAATTCTGTTATTAAGCAAAAACAAGTAATTGTAAATAACAATGCGCCTACAGAAGTGCCGGTACTGCAAAATTTTGCCCGTACTTTAAGCACAAATAATTTGCCAAGTGGTACCGTTTGCAAATGGTTTAAGAGCGGGGTAGAAATTATAGGCGTTACAGATTCTATTTATTACGCACAAGATAGTGGCACTTATACCGTTCGCTTTGTGCGCCCATGTGGCATAGGTCCTCTTTCCAATTCATTTTATTTCCCATTGCCTGCCCAAACACAAAACATAACATTTACGCATACATCAAATATTGTAATGTCGCCTACGGCTAAAGCAAAATTAAATGCTGTAGCAAGTTCTGGCTTGCCCGTTTCATTTCAATTAATAAGTGGTAATGCAACAATTGTGGGTGATTCGGTTTTTGTAACATCTGTAGGTACCGTAATTGTAAAAGCAAACCAACCTGGTAGCGATGTGTTTGCAGCAGCAGCAGCAAAATATGATACTATTTTTGTTGTACAAGGGCCACAAACCATTACATTCAATACCATACCATCTCAAATTTATTCCAACAGTCCGTTCACGTTAACCGCAACGGCCTCATCAGGTTTACCGGTATCGTACAACATTGTTTCTGGCAATGCAATCATCAGTGGTAACAACGCTATTTTTACAGGTGCAGGCAACGTAACCGTGCAGGCAAACCAGCTAGGCAATGCCAATTATAGTGCTGCTACTCCGGTGCAACAAACGTTCTGCATTGGAGTAAGAACACTATCAGGCATAGCCGGAAGTGCTTCTCCTTGTTTAAATAATTACGTTTATACAACAGATAAAATACCAGGGGCAAATTATGTATGGACATTGAGCAGTGGAGGTACCATTACCACAAATAGAGATACAGCGTTTATAAACTGGACAACACAGGGTACGCATACAATCACCGTAAAAGCAAACAGCACTTGTGATGCAGTGTATTCCAATACGGTTTCGCTCACCATTACCACGGCCAACAATGCACCGACTGTTGTTACCAATATGTTGCCAATTAACAATGCCATCAACCAACAGTTGCCGCTTTCCCTTTCGTGGCAGCCGGGTTTGTACTCTGTAAATTATGATTTGTATGTATGGGATAGTGCAGTTGCCCAACCTGCGTTGCCTTATGCAGCAAATATTAATGTGGTAAACTTTACCTTACCGCAAAATAGTTTTGCATATAACAAAGCATACAAGTGGCGCATCGTATCTAAAAACCCCTGTTTGTTTACAGCAGGTCCCATCCAACAATTTAGATTGGTGCCATTGCCAGATTTGGCTGTAACGCAAGTGTTGGCTCCACTTACTGCCTTTAGCGGGCAAAGCATCAGCATTAGTTGGACGGTGAAAAACAATGGCCCTGGCCGCACACCAACCAACCAAAGCTGGAGCGATGCGGTTTATTTATCTTTTGATACGATACCGAATTTTATCGTCCCTCCACAAACCAATCCAGGGGGTTGGAACCAATTACAGTTCCCTATTCGTCCATTATTAATTGGCACAAAGCCCAATGTAAGCGCATTGGATTCTAACCAATCGTATACCAATTCTATCAATTTTACATTACCTGTAAATTACAGCCAGCCATTGTATGTTTATGTAATTACAAACAATCCAGCCAATGGCAATTTACCGCAAATAACGGTTGCCAATGATACTCTAAAAGCTGCTCAACCCATTATTGTAACGCTTTCGCCTACGCCAGATTTAAGGGTGGATACTGTTTTTGCTCCTTCATCTACTTTTAGTGGCAGTACCGTAAATGTAGCGTATAAAGTAAAAAATTATGGTGTAGTTACGCCGCCAAATGTTGGTTGGTACGATAAGTTTTATATTTCGCCTACGGCTAATTTTAATATAGCAAACGCTGTACAAATTTACCCTGCAAATTATTTTGGTACAGATAGATATTACAATCTTTGTTCTGGTAGTTACCATGCATTGTATCGTACAGCTCAGTTAAATGCGGACAGTAGTTATACAAATTCCTTGCAGTTGGTTATTCCAAATTTTATTTATGGCACATACTTTATACATGCTTTTACTAATACAGAAGGCACGGTATATGAAGGCGCTCTTAATACCAACAATACAAACAGTAAGCAAATACAAGTATTCCTTACTCCTACGCCCGTATTGGAAGTAGCTACGCTTAATGTACCATTTACAAACGTAAGTATTACACAGCCTGTAGGCATAAATTGGAATATAAACAATGCAGGTATTTTTGATAATATTGAAAAAAATCATGGGCATCATGCTAAGAGAGGGGATTTTTGCCAGAATTTTATTACAGGATATACTCCAGCACCTAATAGCCAACCAATTTTAGCCGCCGGTTATTATTTTACAGATAGCCTTGGTTGGGGAAGTAGCTATTGGAACGAAAAAATATACTTGAGCAAAGATTCTGGAAATATTAATTCTGCCAATCTTATTTATGTGGGGAAATACAATCATGGTTCAGAAGTAAGACAGGCACCTTGCTCGGATTACAATAATACTTGCTTGCCCGGTAGCAACAACGATAGGAATATACAAAACGTTATTAGACCTACATTAAATTACCCTGGCTCCTATTCATTTGATGTACCCGATACATTGTCTACCGGCAACTACTATATTTA
>JANMFB010000301.1:0-1775 GCA_031377605.1 Ferruginibacter sp. | reverse complement strand
GCTTGCTTTATGTATGCAAAAGCTTTTTCAAATAGAGGATGCACTGCAAAATATTTGCTGGCATTTTGAATTGTATCTATGATCATAAAAAATTTGAATTACTGTTGAATAAAGTTAAACAAAGAAAAATATTTCATCTTTTTGAAGAGACAAAAAAGATGCTTGAATGCTTATTGTTTGAACTAGAAAATGAAATGGTGATTCATTTTGAAATTCCCCAATTTTCGCATTTTTAGCTTTTTTGCATTTTACCTTTGTACTCTTCCACTTCCATCACCTTTTACCAGATCTTTTACATCGCTCAATGTTGCATGATTTAAATCTCCAGGTATCGTATGTTTTAATGCACTTGCTGCTACGCCAAACTCTGCTGCATCAGGCATAGGCATGCCAGTAACCAAGCCATATATTAGCCCACTAGCAAAGCTATCACCACTACCAACTCTATCTACAATACGAACTGAATATTCTTTGGTATGATAAAAATCTGTACCATCATAAACCAACGCACTCCATCCATTATCGCTAGCACTGTGGCTTTCTCTCAATGATGATGCTATAAATTTAAAATTGAATTTTGCTTTCATTTGATGAAATACATCTTTGAAACCGTCAAGGTTTAATTCGCCTTTGGTTACGTCGGTATCTGCTGCTTTAAATCCTAAACATAAATCTGCATCTTCCTCATTGCCTATACAAACGTCAACAAATTCGCAAAGCTCAGTCATTACTTCACGAGCTTTTTCTTTAGTCCATAATTTTTTTCGGAAATTTAAATCTATACTAGTTGTAATTCCTTTTGCTTTTGCAGCTTTTAATGCAGCTAAAGTTAATGCTGCAGCTTTATCGCTCAGTGCAGGTGTAATGCCTGTTGTATGAAACCAACTTGCGCCATCTAATATTTTATCAAAATCAAATTCTGAAATATCTACATCGGAAATAGAAGCATGAGCTCTATCGTATACTACTTGTGATGCTCTCATAGAAGCTCCTGTCTCAAGAAAATAAATACCTAATCTTTCTCCACCTCTCACAATATACTGGGTATCTACACCATAGCGACGCAGATGATTAATAGCAGACTGGCCTATTGGATTGTTTGGTACTTTGGTTACAAATGTTCCGTTTAATCCATAATTGCACAAAGCTGCAGCAACGTTAGCTTCACCACCTCCATAGGTAATGTCAAAACTATCTGCTTGTACAAAGCGTTTAAAATCTGGTGTTGATAAACGCAACATGATTTCTCCTAAGGTTACTACTTTTTTAGTCATTGTCAATATATTTAGAGGGTTTAATTACTTTTTTATAAATTAAAATATTGTTTTGCATTTCCATAGCAAATATCTTGTACCATTTTTCCAATCCATTTTTCATCATTTGGGATTTGCCCATTTTCCATTTCATTGCCTAGTAGGTCACATAAAATTCTCCTAAAATATTCATGCCTTGGAAATGAAAGAAAGCTTCTTGAATCTGTAAGCATACCTACAAAACGGCTTAGTAATCCCATATTACTAACAGACTTCAACTGCTGAATGATACCATCTTGTTGGTCGTTAAACCACCATGCAGCACCTAATTGAACCTTCCCAGGAAAACTTCCATCATTGAAATTACCTGCCATGGTTGCTAACATATCGTTGTCCGCTGGGTTTATGCTATACAATATTGTTTTTGCCAGTTTATTATTTTTATCGAGTCTATTTAAAAATTTTGCAATTGCTTTAATATTTACAGAGCCCCCAATTGAATCCCAGCCAGTATCTGGCCCC
>JANMFB010000285.1:0-6123 GCA_031377605.1 Ferruginibacter sp. | reverse complement strand
CTAAATTTGTAGCGGGTACCTACTCAATCGTTTTACTTGACGCAAACAACAATCAACTTATTAGCGAAAATGTAGTGAAATATTAATCTTAGCATTAAATCATTTAATCCCGAGCTAATAACGGCTCGGGATTTTTTTATTAATAACCTATATAATTACAAAACACTAATTTTATTCTTGAATATTATCCTAAAATTTTTTTTATAAAATTTGTTACTTCAGATTGATTTTACCGTGTTTGTGTTTAGATTTTTATAAAGGCTGATAATTGATTTTTCTGCGTTTTATCATTTTTATAGGCAATCATATTTTCTCTATTTTTAAATTATTTCCTAATTTTTACATTAGGATTTAATTCCGAAAATTAAGTTCATAAAAAAAGCAAAGCGATGTAATCGGTTATGTATAGTTTAATAGCATGATTAAAAGGCTGCATTATCTAGTATGATTATTTTAAAAGCTGTTGAATTTTGTTCGGCTACTTAATCTAAAAGATATTGAAATGTTGTTGGGTTACAGTGTGGCATTTCTAAAAGATGTCTACAGCTTTTAATCGGTTAAAATACATCAAATAAATGCAGATTATCGAAGCGATGTAAAAGAGTGCTATAGAACAGGCTTCACACCCCTTTGCAGGAAGGATTCTATGAAGAACAGTTAAAAATCCAAAGTAGCTTTCATCTCGAAAACAAGCTAATAGAGGTACAAATATTCTTGGAATACTTTTCTTTAGTATGTTCAAGCTTTCCGAATAAATTTTTTAAAAACCGCTTCGCCAGGAGGGGGATTTTACCACATGGCTTTTGCGGCTTACTTTAGGCCTTGCTCCAAACTTTCGTTTTGCATATTTATTTACTGCATGTTATTCCATATCTATCCCAAACTCCTTTAGTAACCATTGTTGCGCTCTTATAAAGCTTCTAAAACCTTGCTTGGGATTATTTAGTCGATTAGATAAAGATTGATTTACTTTAGTGATAATCGAAGCTTTTTTTGATTATTTGCTATTTTTGTTTAACAAACCTTCTATATCATCTCCTTGATATTGCGTCCGCCATTTGCCTACAGAACTGTGGCTTGAACCTAACTGACTTGCTAGTGTATACTTGCTCGCTTCACCCTGCTCCTTTGTTAAGACCAGCATTTGTAGAACTTTGATTTTAGATGGATTATGCTTTTGTAATAAACGAAGTTGGGGCAAAGTTTTTGACTAAAGTACTTTCCTGTTTTGCATAAACAAGGATAAAAATAATATAGTCTAAATGTCTATATTTTATAATTCTATAAAAAACGAACTAGATAGTATTATTCAGTAACTTTATTTCCAAAAACATCAAAAATACCTAACCCAAAAAAATATGAGAAAAGTATACATTCAATTTATTGCGGCCATTTTTAGTGCTACAATAATGCTATACATATTGCCTAGTTGTAGCCATAAAGCTGAATCTAAATATGGAGAAGTGGAAGGTGAAGAGGGAGAAGAAAATGATGCATATGATAACCCGGATTTAGCTGTTCAGTTCGAAGAAAAGAGAACCAAAGACCCTGCAATAGGGACTGTGCCTTACGACAGGATGTGGAATGCTATATTACAAACAGAGGCATTAAAAAATATAACTCCAACTACAAATTCCAATTCAGATGCTCTTACACCTCTAACATGGATAGAACGAGGTTCTAATAGTGATGCTGTGGGGCCAAGCAATGGTAATACAAGAGCAGGCAACGAAGTTACTTCTGGTAGAATGAGAAAAATGTGGGTGGACCTTGCTGATCCATCAGGTAAGACAGTTTGGGTAGGAGGAATATCCGGTGGCTTATGGAAGACAAATGATATAACTACAGTACCTGCAACTTGGACATTGGTAAATGATTATTTAAGTAATCTAGCAGTATCAGGTATATGTCAAGACCCAACTAATACCAACACAATGTATTTCTGTACTGGCGAGTCATATTTCACAGGAGGTGGGGTTCGTGGAGTTGGTGTATTTAAAAGTACAGACCATGGAGTAACTTGGACAATATTGCCAAATACTTCTAACTTGGTAAGTTGTACCAAAATACTTTGTGATGCAAGTGGCAACGTATATGTAAGCACTATTGGGATTTCAATTCCCGTTGGGTTGCAACGCTCAAGCGATGGCGGTAATTCATGGGTTAGTATAAACCCATTCTCAACAACTTCAAGAATTGCAGACTTTGAAATTAGTTCTACAGGAACAATGCATGTAGTAGGAGGGCTTATTTCGGCTGCGGGTATAGGTGGTTACAGATATACAACTAATCCCGCAGCTGCAACTACAACAACCGGTTGGAATACAGCTACAACCCCTTATTCAATTCCGGTAGGGGCAGGAACAAGAGTTGAAATAGCCACAGCAGGCTCAACAATATATGCTGCTATTTCAAATGCAAATAAAATTGATCAAATTGGAAAATCTGTTGATGGAGGAAATAATTGGACTACATCTACCCTAACCACAACTAATGTTACAGATTTAAATGGTGGTACAGGGCAGGGTACTTATTCAAACACCATAGGTGTAGACCCATCTAATCCCGACAATGTATTAGTGGGAAGCTTGAATGTATTAAAGTCTACAAATGGGGGTACTACATTTAGTAAGCTTACAACATGGGTTGGAACAACTATGCAATATTTACATGCAGATCAGCATGATATAATATGGTACGACAATGGCAATAAATTATTAATAGGATCGGATGGAGGGTTATTCTATTCTACAAACAAAGGGGTAAGCTTTTTAGATAAAAATGTAGGGCTTAGACTTAAACAATTTTATGGAGTAGCAGTACACCCTACAAGTATCAATTATTTTTTGTGCGGATCTCAGGACAATGGTACACATCAGTTTAATAACCCAGGGCTCTCAAGTTCCATAGAAGTACTAGGTGGGGATGGTGGCATAACCGCAATCGATCAGGATCAACCATTATTCCAAACTGGAGCATATGTCTATGCTAATTTTAGACGTAGTACAAATGGCGGGGCTACTTGGACTTCTAATGGAAGTGCAAGCAATTTAGGTCAATTTATAGATCCATATGACTATGACAATACGGCAAACAAAGTTTATGCAGGATATGGAGCAGGTCAATTTTTAAGATGGGAAAATCCACAAAGCGGTTTTACGCTGAATCCAATAACTATTGCTGATTTTGGGGCTTCATTCGTTTCTTCTGTTACCTCCTCAACTTTAGCAGTAAATAGAGTTTATTTCGGTTTGGAAAATGGAAGGGTTGTAAAAGTTGAGAATGCAGACCAGGCCGCACCTGCTTCTACCAATATTACTCCTACAGGCATGCCAACAACTGGATATGTAAATTGTATAACAGAAAGTAATAATAGTAACCAAAACTTAATAGCAACACTTACAAATTATGGCGTAAATAATATTTGGTCGTCTATAGATGCAGGTACTACTTGGACTCAATGCGACGGCAATCTGCCCGACATGCCTGTTTATTGGGCTGTTTATCATCCGGATTCTGATAGTAAGGTTTATATTGCTACAGAAACAGGTGTTTGGAGTACTGATTTATTAGATGGTACATCTACAGTATGGACACCTGAGCCTACTTTTCCAACTGTGAAAACAAGTATGCTAAAAGTTAGATCCAGTGATAGAACAATAGCTGCAGCAACCTATGGTCGTGGCTTGTGGACAGCAATAATACCATCTGCATGTGCGCCTGCAACCATTACTGCACAACCTACAGCCTCAACAGTCTGCGCAGGAAGTACAGCAACATTTACAGTTGCAGCTGCGGGTCTTGCACCACTTACATATCAGTGGCAGGTGAGCACAACAGGTGCCGGTGGTCCATTTACAAACATTGGCACGAATAGTCCTGTACTTTCTCTTAATGGCGTAACAATACCTATGAATAACAATGTTTATAGGGTTATTGTTTCTAACAGTTGTCCATCTACTGTTACTTCTGCTAATGTAATACTCACAGTGCAAAGTACACTTGCTCCTATAGCAACAAGTCCAATTGCATATTGTCAAAATGCAACTGCTTCACCACTTACTGCATCAGGTACTGTTTTGTTATGGTATACTACAGCTTCAGGAGGTACAGGTAGCTCAACAGCACCAACACCAAGTACCTCAGCAATTGGTACAACAATTTATTATGTGAGTCAAACCGGCTCATGCGGCGAAGGTCCAAGAACTCCCATAAATGTAAACATTACGGCTTTGCCAACTGCACCAACGGTAACAAGCCCTGTTGCTTTTTGTCAAAATGCCACAGCTACTGCACTTATCGCAACTGGTACAAGTTTATTATGGTATACCACATCAACAGGTGGTGTAGGTAGTACAACAGCACCAATACCTAGTACGACGGCATCCGGTAGTATTATCTATTATGTAAGCCAAACAGCTAGTGGATGTGAAAGCCCAAGAGCTGCTATTACTGTAAATGTTATTGCTACTCCTGCTGCACCTGTTATAACAACACCTATTACCTATTGCCAAAATACCTCGGCAGTTCCATTAACTGCTATAGGTTCAAATTTACTTTGGTACACTTCAGCAATAGGTGGTACAGGCAGTACTTCTGCACCTACCCCTATAACAACCACATTGGGAAATACTATCTATTATGTAAGTCAAACAACAGGAACTTGCGAAAGCCCTCGTGCTGCAGTGACTGTTTCTATAGTAGCAATCACACCTGCTCCAACGGTTACGAGTACTGTTAATTATTGTCAAGGATCAACTACTACCGCTCTTACTGCATTGGGCACAAATTTATTGTGGTACACTGCCCCAAGTGGCGGTGCAGGTAGTTCCACAGCACCAACACCATCTACTGCTGTAGTTGGCAATACCACTTATTATGTAAGCCAAACAACAAGTTGTGGTGAAGGACCTAGAGCAGCCATTACGGTAAATGTAAACGCTGTACCTACTGCTCCTACAGTTACTTCTACAGTTACTTATTGTCAAAATGCAACTGCTGTTCCACTTACCGCAACAGGTACAGTTTTACTTTGGTATAGCGTTGCAACCGGAGGCACGGGTAGTGCAACAGCTCCAACGCCTAGTACTGCTACAGCAAGTGTTACTACATTTTATGTAAGCCAATCTTCTAATGGATGTGAAAGTCCAAGAGCCTCTATAACCGTTACCGTAAATGCTACACCCCTTGCACCTACAGCCACAACAACGATAGCTTATTGCCAAGGGGCAACAGCAACAACCCTTACAGCAACAGGTACAAACTTACTTTGGTACACAGTAGCAACAGGCGGTACAGGTACTGCAACTGCGCCTACTCCTTCAACAATATCGGGTGGCTCTACAATCTTTTTTGTAAGCCAAACAATAAATGGGTGTGAAAGTCCTAGAACAGCTATTACCGTAAACGTAACAGCAACACCTGCTGCACCAACAGTTGTAACGCCAGTTACTTATTGTCAAAATACCACTGCAGTTCCTTTAATTGCTGCAGGTACAAATTTATTATGGTACACAACTGCCATAGGAGGAACAGGAAGCACAACAGCTCCTACTCCTTCAACCACTACTTTGGGTAATACCAATTACTATGTTAGCCAATCCGCCGGAGGCGGAGTAGGATGCGAAGGACCAAGAGCATTAATTACGGTATCCGTTGTTGCAAGTACCCCTGCACCTACTGTTACAAGTCCTGTAACCTATTGCCAAGGTTCCACAGCTGTGGCCCTTGCTGCTTCAGGTACAGGTTTATTATGGTATGGCACTAATGCTACCGGTGGCACGGGTAGTACCTCTGCTACTATCCCTTCTACCACTACAGCAGGTGTGTTCACTTATTATGTAAGCCAAACCACCTCTTGTGGTGAAGGTCCAAGAGCAGCCATCACGGTAAATATTACCGCCTTGCCTGCTGCTCCTACTGTAACTTCTCCAATTGCATATTGTCAAGCTGCAACTGCAGTGGCACTTAGCGCAACAGGTGCAAATTTATTATGGTACGGCACCAATGCAACCGGTGGTATAGGTAGTGTTACTGCGCCTACACCTTCTACTGCTATTGCAGGTAGCACAATTTATTATGTGAGTCAAACTACTAATGGATGCGAGAGTCCTAGAGCAGGTA
>JANMFB010000229.1:0-13143 GCA_031377605.1 Ferruginibacter sp. | reverse complement strand
TACAATTATAGAAACGCAAAAATTAATTCAGATTTTAATAATGGGTTAATAAAAAGCATTGGTAAAATTAATGATAGCAGCCTGCAGTTAACGTATGATATTATCGCAAATGTTCGGGGCAAATATCCAACAGTAAAAGGGGAGATAGTTGTAGATACAGCAATGCTCAGAAAATTAAATTTTACAAAAGATACCATCAACTTTTCTTTACGGGCTTTGGTAGATGCGGTTAATCTTCAACCAAGAAGTTTGGATGCAAGTTTATTGTTAGATAGTGTGAAGTTGCAAGCCGGACAAAATTTTTTAAACATTGAAAGTACCTCACTCATTGCGTCTTCTTTAAACGGAATTGATTCAATTAGATTAAAAGCCCCCTTTGCAGATATACAAGCAGGTGGTGCTTTTGATTATGATAAAATTGGCGAATCGATTATGCGGTATGTAAATAATTATTACAAAATACCGGGCTATAAACCAACAGCAGCATACATAGCTGAGCAGCAGTTTGCCATTAAAGGTGCAATAAAACAAAGTCCAGTTATTACCACGCTCATAGATGGACTTAACAGTTACGAAGATTTTAATTTTACCGGAAGCTATGCCTCTGCAGATAGAGACAGCGCTTTGAATTTTAAT
Source organism: Ferruginibacter sp. (assembly GCA_031377605.1). Lineage (GTDB taxonomy): Bacteria > Bacteroidota > Bacteroidia > Chitinophagales > Chitinophagaceae > Ferruginibacter. The sequence goes on along the minus strand of JANMFB010000229.1, from coordinate 12,507 downwards.
ACTGCGGTTAAAAATGTATCGTACACTACCAACAATATTGCAAATGCTGTATTGAATATTAATGCTAAAAATGAAAGGATAAATTATGAAGCCAGCTTTGATACTTTAAAAACTGTGAGCAATACTTTATATGGTACAAGGTTAAATGGCGCTGCCGCAAAAGACAGCCTTTCATTAAATGTGGTAACAAAAGATAATACAAACAGAGATTGGTTTGGCTTATCTGGTACTGCTTTTGTGAAAGATGAAAATTACACCATCCGTATGCAGGACAGCCTTATTCTAAATTATGAAAAGTGGCGGGTGGCGTCAGATAATTATATTGCTTACGGACCAGCGGGTATCGTTGTGAATAATTTTGTAATAAGCAGCGACACAGCAAAAATTGATATTAGAAGTAAGCAATTAATAGGCGATAGCCCAATAGATATTGCAATAGACAACTTCAATTTAAAAAGCATTAGTTCTATTGTAAACAAGGATACTGTTTTGCTTGCAGGTATTTTAGATATGAAAGCAACAGTGAGCGATTTAAAAAAAGCACTTCCATCTTTTACAGGTAATGCATCTATAACTGATGTGGCGTTTATGCAATATCCATTAGGCAGCATTACAGCAAGTGCACAAAAACAATCTGAAAATAATATTAGTGCAAGTGTAAATTTATTGGGCGCTAATAATGATATTACCGCATCGGGTAATTATTATTTAAACAGCACAACCGATCAGTTTGATGCAGACCTTCAGGTAAAAGCTTTGAGTTTTAAAACCCTGGAGGCTTTCTCCGCAAACCAACTAATAAACAGCCGTGGTAATATTTCGGGCAATTTAAAATTGAACGGGCAATTTGCAAATCCACAATATAATGGTCAATTAAATTTTGATACAGTAAAATTTTCTTTGGCAAAATTGGGAACTCCCTATTTTATCGACAAACAAAAAATTGTTTTCAAATACCCACAAATACAATTTCCTCAGTTTAACGTCAAAGATTCCTTAAACAATGTGTTCAAGATTGATGGTGATTTAACCTCCCGAAGTGTTAAAGATTATGAATTAAATGTAGATGTCAATGCAAAAGATTTCGTTCTTTTAAACGCTAAGAAAACTATTAATAATCAACTTTATGGTTATGCAGCAGTAAATGTAAACGTGTCTGTAGCTGGAACGTCTGAAAGACCCGTAATAGCAGGGGATGTATTATTAAATGATAAGAGTGATGTAAAAATTATATTGCCACAAAAAAGTTACGAGAAAAATGATGGTAAAACAATAGTTCGTTTTATAGATGCAGATACTTTCAATATCAATCCACCAAATAAAGGATTTGAACCTGAGCAAAAAGTAGCTTCATCCTTTGCGCAATTTCTTAATTATAATTTAAATATTGAAATAACAAAAGCTGCATCACTTACAATACTTATAGATCCATCTACGGGAGATGAAATAAAAGTACAAGGAGATGCAAGATTGAATGCAGGTGTGGATCCAGGAGGTAATCTTGTACTCGCAGGCACTTACGAACTTGATAATGGTTATTATGATTTACATTATCAGATACTAAAAAGAAAGTTTAATCTTTTAAAAGGAAGTATAATTACGTTTGCTGGTACAGCATTAGAGGCAACTGTAAATATTACAGCAGAATACATAGCCAATACATCCTCAAAAGATTTGTTGAGCAACGAGATTACAGATATTTCGCCAACATTATCTAATTCATTCAAACAAAAAATTCCTTACAGAGTCGTTTTATATTTAACTGGATCTTTCAGCAAACCCAATATTAACTTCGATATACAATTGCCGGAAGAAAGTAATTTAATAAGTGGTGATTTACGTACAACTATTGAAAATAAATTATTACAAATACGAAACGATCCCGCATCTATAAATAAACAAGTTTTTTCACTGCTGATTTTCAATCGCTTTGTAAGTGAGCAAAGTAGCGATTTCTTTAAAGGTAATGAAGGAGGTTTTAACGATATAGCCCGGCAGAGTGTGAGCCAGTTTTTATCAGCTGCTTTAAATGAAATAGCAAGTGATGTTTTTAAAGGGATAGATATTGATTTAAAACTTAATTCCTACAACGACTTCAGCAATGGTGGAAATGAACAACGCACAGATCTTAACCTAGCCGTAAGTAAATCATTTGCAAACGATAGGCTTGTTGTAAGTGTAGGTAAAAACTTTGGTTTAGAAGGGCAAGATGCTGTGGCAAAGGCAAATGGTGCCAATACAGGTTTCAAGCCTGATATAACTGTTACTTATAAATTATCCGCTGATGGCAAATATCTGATAAGAGCATATACAAAAAATCAGTTTGAAGTTACGCTTGATGGTTATGTTGTAGAAAACGGATTGGCATTTGTAGTAGCGATGGATTATGATAAGTTTAACGAGCTATTTAGAAGAAAAAAAAAGTAAAATAAATGAAGTGTTTTTTTAGAATAACGTTAATAGGGTTAATAACAATTGTGTCGTCATGCAGTGTGCGAAGGTTTTTGCCTGCAGGCGAAAGATTGTACAAAGGGGCATCTGTAAAAGTGAAAAAAAATCTCGAAACAAAAACAAGTATCAGGTCATTAAAAAATAGTATTAAACTTGCGGCTTCTCCCAAACCTAACAAGTTTTTATTTGGCCAGCCATACAAGGTTTGGTTTTATTATGTTATTGGTGAGCCTAAAAGGGAAAAAGGATTAAGGGCTTTTTTGCGCAGTCGCCTAGGAGAACCTCCTGTGTTAAGCAGTAGAATAAATGCAAAGGCTACTGCAGTAAATATGGAATCATTTATGGATAATCTCGGGTATTTTCACACAACTGTGCAAGGAGATACCATGCATACTGGAAGCTATTTTGTAAAGGCAAATTATACAGCGCAAGTGCAACCCCAATATAAAATTGGCAAAATAAAATGGGTTGGAGATAGTTCTGCTTTACTTAAATTACTAGAAAGAAACTCAAAAAGAAATGGGCTATTAAAATCTGGTAATCCTTACAGGTTAAGTGATTTAACTACTGAAAGAGATAGACTTGACTTGTTTTTAAAAATTAGAGGGTATTATTATTTTAATCCAGATTATTTAATGGCTTATGCAGATAGTACTGTGGGTGGTAGAAAAGTAGATTTATTTATAAATATAAAAAAAGCAATGCCCGATATTGCTCGTCATCCATATAAAATAAATAGCATTACCGTTTTTCCTAATTATACGTTGGCATCGGCTCAATTAGATACTTCTAAAAGAGGAATAGAAATGTATGACAGCCTTCAAATAAAAGATACCCTAAATAAATTCAAGAAAAAACTCTTTTCAGAAGCAATCACTTACAGGCCCGGCAGTACTTATAGCAGTAGGCAGCAGAATATTACGCTAAACAGATTGATAAATCTTGGCACATTTAAGTTTGTCAAAAATAGGTTTGAGGCTATCAATGACTCCACAAAAAATGACACTTCACATCTTATGAATGTGTATTATTACCTAACACCCGCTAAGCAAAAATCTATACAATTAGAAAATGATGCATTTTCTAAAGAGAATAATTTTATAGGAACACAGTTGAGTTTAAACTGGAGAAATAGAAATACTTTTAGAGGAGCGGAACAACTTGGTGTAAAACTTTATGCAGGTTTGGAAACAACTAGTGGTAATTACATAAAAAATAATCAGTATCGACTGGGTACAGAAGTTACTTTAAAAATTCCTAGGTATGCAATACCTTTTGTAAAGTTGAAAGAAAAGAGTTTTTATCCTGGAAATACTACTTTACTTTTGGGATATGAATTGTTTAAGAAAGATGTTTTATTCTTAAAAAACTTGTTTCGTTTTCAATATGAATTTAATTGGAAACCAAATTTGCAAACACAGTTTAAAATAGCACCTGTGGCTTTAAGTTATTTGCAGGCTAGCAATATTACAGACTCGTTTAGGAAAGAAATTGCCGCTTCTCCATCGTTACTATTGTCCGTGTATTCAGAAGCTTTATTGGGTTCATTTGCCTCATATACATATAACTCTGGATTTAAGAATAAAATAAATAAAGTTTATTTTAATACAAGTGTTGAGTTATCTGGTAATATAGCTGGGCTTGTTACTGGGGCAAAAGAGTATCGTTCAACAAATATTTTTGGAGTACCTTTCGCTCAATATGTAAAGCTAGATGCAGACTATCATTTCACAAAGAAAATATTTGCAAAAATTAATTGGGCAAATAGGCTACAAGTAGGCATAGGTTTACCTTACAACAATTCCCGATTGTTACCTTTCAATAAACTATATACTATTGGTGGTTCAAATTCTATAAGAGGCTTTAGAGCAAGAACTTTGGGGCCTGGAAAGTATAAACCAACATTAAACGATCAACGGTTTTTTCAATTAATTGGTGGCGATTATAAGTTGCTTGCAAATACAGAACTGCGAATTCCATTTAATGAACAATTAGGTATGGCACTTTTTATAGATGCTGGTAATATTTGGACAAGAGACACCATTCTTTTTGGGCAGGCAGGAAAATTTACCAATTCATTTTACAAAGAATTAGCAGTAGCATCTGGTTTTGGAATTAGATTTGATGCCACATTTTTAATTATTCGTGCAGACTTTGGAGTGCCATTAAGAAAGCCATATTTGCCTGAAGGGCAAAGATGGGTATTTGATAACATTAATTTGGGGAGTGGGGCTTGGCGTAAAGAAAATTTAATTTTAAATATAGCTATTGGGTTGCCGTTTTAGATTGACTTATAGAATATACAAATATTTCACAATCGTAAAGTAATAGTTTTGTACTAATTCATATTGAGTACCAATTTCCATTCAAGGCTCATATTAGTAACATACCAGTTTCATTTAAAAGAATAAAATTGGTATCTTTTTTCAACTTAGTACAGAAATGTTTATCTAAAAAATTAAAAGCAATTAAAAAATTAAAAAAAAATATTTTCAGGCAAAGGTTTTTTCATTGAATGATATTATGTTAGATTTTAACTTAAAAATTCCTCACCAAAACTAGAAACTTCCTTTTAATATTTTGTTAATGAAGTAAGTTAACTTTAATACCGATACTAATAAAGTACTTTTGCAGATGTTAAATACCAACATTGAGCAATGAGCGGCAATAATCAAATATTTCAAACAAATAGTGCGCTCAGATGGAAGAGCGTTAAATGGACTTCACGTATTATTCTGTTCATTTTACTTTTTGTAATAACTGTTGTAGTAATTGCGGCAATTTTTGCTACCACACCTAGTTTGCCAAACATTCAAACTAAGAATAAGCTATTCGAAAATGCTTTGAATACAGCCAATTCGATGGATCTTTCTCCATCTCTCCGCAAAAAATACAAAGGCTTTAAATCTTTTTTAGAGGAAAAAGACAAGGAGGATTCTATAAACAAATTCCAAAAAAAATTTGAACCATTACCGGGTAATTTGATACGAGCCGCATTTTACGATAACTCTTGGGCCGCAGCAAATTACATTCCCGATTTGGAAGAAAACGCCTCCAAATTAAACACCATTTTTCCTACCTGGTTTAGTGTAAATCCTAAAAAGCCTAGTGAAATCATTGTAAAAATTGATAGTATTGGTTTCGCAATAATGAAACGGAATAATTTAAAAGTTATTCCCGTCTTAACCAACGTAAATCCTTACAAACAGCCCAAAATGGATTTTGATGGAGCTATCCTGCACGAAATGCTGAACAATGTTGACATAAGAACAAAATTTATAAACAATTTAGCAGATACGCTTAACAAGTATGATTTACAGGGCATCAATATAGATTTTGAAGAAATAACTGAACCGACAAGCGAGGCCCTTAATAATTTTCAAAAGCAATTGTATGAAACATTTCATGCAAAGGGATTAATAGTAACGCAAGATGTAATACCCAATAATGATGCATACGAATATGAAAAACTTAATGCGTACAACGACTATATCGTTTTAATGGCTTACGATGAACATTCAGGTGATACCGACCCCGGACCTATTAGTGGCCAAAAATGGATAGAAGAAGTTTTAGATAAAGCAGCCGCTAAAATAGATCCAACCAAAATAATACTGGGTATTGCTGCTTATGGTTATGATTGGAGTTTTGATAAAAATGGAAAACGTTTAAGAGACAGTGCAGGGAATGTTATTCCCGGAGAGGCTATCACCTATTCTCAGGCTATTGATAATGGAAAATTGGCTGGTGCCAATGTAGATTTTGATAATGATAATTTTAATCTTCATTATAATTATACTCAAGAGAAAGACGGAGAAATTATTAAACATGAAGTATGGTTTGCAGGTGCACCAACTGCCTATAATACCATGCGCTTTGCAGATGAATATAAAACCGCAGGTACTGCATTTTGGGTTATTGGAAAAGAGGATAGACGTATTTGGAATTTTTATAACAGGAGTTTAAGTAATAATAGCCTTGTTGCAAATCCTTTTAATTACAAACTTTTAGAAGATTTACCGGTTGATATAAACCAAAAGCCCACAAAAACAGGAGAGGGAGAATTGCTTAGAATTCTTAGTACTCCACAAACAGGAAAAGTAGTCCTTGAAATTGATACAGCTGAACAACTTATAGCGGAGCAAAAATATATAAGCTTACCTTCCGGATATGTTTATGAAAAATTTGCTGAGGATACCGCAAACTTATTGAGAAAGGGGTCTGGTCATAAAATTATTCTCACATTTGATGATGGACCTAGTACTTCGTTTACTCCTAAAATTCTCGATATACTGGAAAAGGAAAAAGTGCCAGCAACTTTTTTTGTAGTAGGAATAAACAGTCAGAATAATATTCCATTGTTACAACGTATTTATAAAGACGGATATGAAATAGGCAATCATACATACACCCATAGCAATATTGCAAAAATGAGCGGGCAGCGGGCTGAGCTCGAAATGAAGTCTACTAGACTGCTAATAGAGGCAGTTACTGGGCATAGTACCATTTTGTTTCGTGCACCCTACAATGCTGATAGTGAGCCACAAACTTATGAAGAGATAGAGCCGATTGCCAGAAGTAAAAAGGATAATTACATTACTGTAGGAGAGGGAATAGATCCCAATGATTGGGTACCTAACGTAACAGCCGACTCCATCATAGCTCGTACCATTCGTATTGCAAATGAAACAAATGCCAATGTTATATTATTACACGATGCTGGTGGTGAGTCTCGCCAAGCTACGGTAGATGCGCTACCAAAAATTATAAAATATTTTAAAGAAAAAGGTTGCGAATTTACTACAGTGGCTGCTTTAATGGGGAAACAAAAGGATGATGTAATGCCTCCGGTAAAAAGAGATTGGAAATTAAGTTTTAGCTTTTATTTTACGGTAGTATTTTATTGGGTTAGCCATTTTATTTTTGCGCTATTTATTGTTGGTATTGTTCTTTCTATACTTAGAATTTCTGTAATGGCATTGCTTGCATTTTTTCAAACAAGAAAAGAAAAAGATATGCCTGTAAGTTTATTACAACCTGGCGTAAGTGTTATTGTACCGGCATACAATGAGGAAATAAATGCGGTAAGAACAGTACAGAGTTTACTCAAACAAGATTATCCAAACCTTCAGGTTGTATTTGTAGATGATGGAAGTAATGATGCCACCTTTAAAGTTGTAAATGATTTCTTCGCAAACAATCCAAAAGTACAGGTAGTAACAAAAACCAACGGAGGTAAAGCTACCGCATTAAATTATGGAATAAACATTGCCACAAACGAATATGTTGTTTGTATAGATGCAGATACACAGCTTAAACAAGATGCTATTTCGCAACTCATGAAAAAATTTTACAACGAACAAGGTAAACCTGAAGTAGGAGCTGTAGCGGGTAATGTAAAAGTAGGCAACGAAGTAAATATGATAACCAAGTGGCAAAGTATTGAATACACCACGTCACAAAATTTTGATAGATCTGCATTCGATTATTTGAACTGCATTACGGTAATACCGGGCGCTATTGGTGCATTTAAAAAAGCTGCTGTAATTGAAGCAGGAGGTTTTACAACAGATACACTTGCAGAAGATTGTGATCTTACAATGCGTATGCACAGAAAAGGCTATGCTATAAGAAATAGTAGGCAAGCGCTTTCCTATACGGAAGCTCCTGAAACAATGGGACAATTTATGAAACAAAGATTTCGCTGGAGTTTTGGGGTAATGCAATGTTTTTGGAAACATAAGGATACATTTTTTAACCCAAAGTATAAGAGTTTTGGCATGGTGGCTATTCCAAACATTCTTATTTTTCAAATGATACTACCGTTTCTTGCGCCTATTGCAGATATAGTATTGGTACTAAGCCTTATTGCTGCAGGGTTTGGGGTAATACCAACTAGCTTAGGAAATATTATATTGTATTATTTTATTTTTACTTTGGTAGATATTGCAGGTGCTGCAATTGCATTCAATTTTGAAAATAGTGCGCTACAGAAAATGAAAACAGATGATGGAAAGCCAATTAAAGAGCCTTATAAAAAATTATTATGGTTATTCCCTCAACAACTAGTTTATCGTCAGTTAATGTATTATATATTGTTGAAATCTTTCAACAAAGCAATTAAGGGAGAATTGCAAGGTTGGGGTGTTTTAAAAAGAACAGGAAATGTAGCAAAAATATCTTCGGTATAATAACATGTTAAATTGATTGCTATTAACATTTCATATAGCTGTAAATTTTAAAAAAGTATTACATTTAGTAAATAAATTTTTAACGCTAAATTTTTAAAAAAATGAAAAAATTACTCTTTGCTCTAATTGCACTTTTTGTTATTAACGTTTCTACTTTTGCACAAGCAAAACCTGCTGTAAAATCCGCTGCTCCTGCTAAAATGGAAGTAATAAAAAAAGCTGAGCCGGCTAAAGTTGTGGCTATGGATAAAGCTAAGCCTGCCGCTACTAAAGGAGCAGTAGTACTAAAGGCAGATGGCACGCCAGATAAGCGGTACAAAAATGCACCTGCAACAAAAGGGCCTGTTAAAAAAGATGGCACGCCAGATAAGCGCTACAAAGCAAACAAATAAAGCACTAAGCCTCGCATCAATTGCGGGGCTTTTTTATGTTTTTGATTTTATTTGGTAAAATTGTATTTTGTTAGCATGACTGCCACTAAAATACTTTTTTCGATTGACTGTTAAACACTAAGTTTTTCAGTTATAAAAGGAACTATTTAATACTTTTGTAACATTGCCTCCGTAAATATTAAACCCATGTTTTACCTACAAATAGATTTATCTTTTATCCATAATTCATATTTGCAAATTATAATAAGGGCACTTGCAGTTTATTTTTTTATGATTATTGCCATTAGGGTTTTTGGCAAAAAGGAGTTAGCCCAGCTTTCAGTTATCGATTTGGTGTTCATTTTATTAATAAGTAATGCAGTTCAAAATGCTATGGTAGGCCCCGATACATCTTTGAGTGGCGGGCTTCTTGCAGCACTTTCACTTTTTGCAGCAAATTTTACGTTAAAGAAAATAATGTACCGAAGTAAAAAAGTAAGCGATTGGATGCAAGGAGAGGCAATACTACTGATTTACAAAGGAAAAATACAAGCGCAACATTTGGCAAAAGCAGAAATAAGTGTTCAAGAATTAGAAGCAGCTGTAAGGGAGCATGGTACAAAAGATATACAACATGTAGATGTTGCTATGCTTGAAGTAGATGGTAATATAAGTATTGTAAGTGATGATTTTCAATTTAGATCTATGGTAGTGCCTACTAGAAAAAAGCATCGGCTCAGAGGAAGAATTCTTGGGAATTGATTTTATACCTCTTAGAATCTGAAAAATTATTTCGAAGCATTTTGGTCTTATTTTTTTTCTTTGTTAAAGGCTTACTATCTTAGGTTATAAATAGAGTACTTGGAATCTAGTATTTTTAATTTTTTAGGATAAAATAAAGGCTTTACAAACGAAATGCTACTTTAAATTCAGATATAGTAACAATGAATTTAATATTTAAATAAGAAATGATAAAGAAAATATAATTTAAAAATGAGCTTGTATTTTTTCATATATGAAGCAATACCTTTGCATTTGCTCAAATGATCATTCACATTAGTTATTTATATTAAATGAAAGTAGTAATTATACCTTTAGATTTTTCCGAAACTTCCTTTAATGCGGCACATTATGCTGCTGAAATGTATAAAAATAGAACCGATATTACCTTGGTTTTATATCATTTTTATTCTAATGATGAAGATGAATCTGTATCGAAGACGTACTTAGAAAGTTTGAAGGCTGAACTCATTATATTTTGTAAAAACATAGAAGTTATTACAGAGTCGGGCAATGATTTTATTGATTGCTTGGTAGCTTACGCTCATGTGAGATCTGCTTATATGGTAGTAATGGGTCTTACTGGTAAATCAGCAATTACTCAATGGTTTTCGGGCAGTAATACACTAAAGATGGCTGAAAAAAGTGATAGCCCTGTATTGATTATTCCTGATGATGCTTCCTACTCAGTAATGAGTAACATCCTTATTACTTCCGAAATGAAATATGTAGAAGAAACTCCTGTGCTATTGGCAGTAAAAAGAGTACTAGGAGATTTTAAACCAAATTTACACATATTAAATGTAGATGATTCTCATTATATCTCCCTTACCACAAGCTATAAATCGGAAAGAGATCGAATGGAAGAAATACTTAAGGAATTTAACCCAGAGTTTTATTTTATGCGCCTATTTGATTTTCATGAATCAATCAATTTATTTGTACAGGACAAAGAAATAGATATGATTATTATAGGTCCGAAACACCACGGATTTTTTTCAAAGTTGTTTAAAACGCAACACACCAAAAAGTTAATTTATCAAAGTAAAGTACCTGTTTTGGCTATACATGAATAAAAGCGAATGCTAAAAAATAAAAAAAGGACAACAAGATTTTAATCAAGTTGTCCTTTTTTGTGCCCACGAAAGGAATCGAACCTTCACGCCCTTGCGAACGGCAGATTTTGAGTCTGCTGCGTCTACCAATTCCGCCACATGGGCATTTTACTCAAATACATAGTTCATGTTGATAAAGTAGAGTCAACATTCCAACCAATACTAATCATCCGATAACTATTTACGGGTTGCAATATTACGTTAATCATCCAATCTCTCCAAAATACGATGCAAATATTTTTTCTTATAATAATATGCTTTTAATTGCTGTAAGTCATTTTCATTTAAAGATGTTGTTTTTTCAGCTACAAGCAAGGGGCTAACCTCATTTTGGAGTTCTTGCTCAAATCTATTTACTTTTTCAGTAATGTTTTCATTTTCGTCAATACTTTCATTTAATTCTATCATTTTAATCAAAAAATCGGAGGGTAAATTGTATTTTTCATCGGTAATAATCCCTTTTAGTTGTAAAAAGTATTCCAATGTTTTATCACTGTTCTTAAAGATATTGAAAGCCTTATTAATAGCTGCAGATAATTCTAACGCATTTTCTTGGGCTTCCTCCGTATCGGTAGTAAAAAAATCTGGATGATTCTTTTTTTGTAATTCAAAATACTTTTTTGCAATCAATTGTTTGTCTACAATTGGTCCTTCTGGCATATCAAATAATCTATAATAGTTCATAGCGCAAATGTACGAAGTATAAAAAATGTATTTGTACATTGCAACTTACAATTGTTCGTATGATAAAAATAGGATTAATAAGAGAAGGCAAAACTCCTGCAGATACACGTGTAGCGCTTACACCTGCACAGTGCAAATGGATGAGGCAACATAGAGAAGACATAAAAGTAATGGTTCAACATAGCGTCGTTCGTTGCTTTACTGATAAAGAATATGCAGCAGCAGGTGTAGAAGTAGTAGAAGATTTAACTGATTGCGATATACTACTTGGCATAAAAGAAGTACCTGTTGATATGCTAATTCCCAACAAAACCTATCTTTTTTTTTCGCACACAAAAAAACTTCAACCCTATAATCAAAAACTATTACAAACAATTATTTCGAAAAATTGTACACTTATAGATTATGAATGCCTAGAGCATGAAGATGGCGCTAGAATTATTGGATTTGGTTTTTTTGCAGGGATAGTAGGTGCGCACAACGGAATAATGGCTTATGGTGTTCAACAAAAGTCACAAGCACTGAGTCTACAGCAAGTTCAGATGTCTCACCGACAGTTTTGACTGCCATATACAGTTCAACGGAAGTCACAAGCACTGAGTCTACAAGTTCAGATGTTTCATCCACAGTTTCGACTGCCATAGCGACATTTCTCAGCAGCATCAGACCAAGTTCAAAGGAAGTCACAAGCACAGAGTCTACAGCAAGTTCAGATGTTTCAACGACATCTTCTACTGCCGTAACGACCGTTGTATTAGCTGAATCAACAACACATGATGCTTGTTCGCACCTCTCTCTGGGTATGCAAACATTTCATTGAGTATTTCATCATGTTCTGTGTAGTCACCTGTGAAGTACTGAAGTACACACTCTCCTGATATTTTAAAGTTTTCACATTTTAATGGAATTTTAAAA
>JANMFB010000181.1:0-27540 GCA_031377605.1 Ferruginibacter sp. | reverse complement strand
AGCAAGGCGAACTTCATCAACTCCCAAACCGGTTGTAGCATAGAAACCTGTAGCTGGTGCCATCATAACCGTACTACCGTTATGAGAAAATTCCTCTAGCAACCATTGGCAAAATTTATCACTATTATCAATGGGTAATTTTGCCATTGCATAAAATGCACCGCCCGGGTTAGGGCAAAAAACACCTTCTATTTCATTCAATTCTTTTACAAGCGAATCTCGTCTAAGTTTATACTCAGCTTTCGTAGTGTCAAAATAATCATCAGGTAAATCTACAGCAGCCTCACCCAACACTTGAGCATAATACGGAGGACTCAATCTTGCTTGTGCAAATTTCATAGCGGCATTCAACACTTCTTTGTTTTTGGATATAAATGCACCAATACGACCGCCGCAAGCACTGTACCTTTTGCTTATGGTGTCCATTAAAACAACATTTTGTTCTGCTCCTTTTAAATGCATAGCACTTGTGTGTGTACCTTCATAACAAAATTCTCTGTATGCTTCATCTGCAAATAAAAATAGGTTATGTTTGATAACAATCTGTTTCAATGTTTCCATTTCTGCAGCACTGTACAAATACCCTGTTGGGTTATTGGGATTACAAATTACAATTGCTTTTGTTTTTGAAGTAATCGCTTTTTCAAAATCTTCTATAGGAGGTAAAGCAAAACCTGTTTCAATAGTACTTTTAATCGGCACTACTTTTACATCTGCTTGAACAGCAAATCCATTATAGTTTGCATAAAATGGTTCAGGAATAATCACTTCATCGCCTGCATCTAAGCAGGCCATAAATCCAAAACTGATTGCTTCGCTTCCACCTGTTGTCACAATTATTTCATCAGCAGTAACGTGAATATTATTTTTCTCATAATATTGTACCAGTTTCTTTCTATAACTTTCATTACCAGCACTATGGCTATATGCGAGCACATGTACATCGCAATTTTTTACCGCATCTATACAAATTTGTGGAGTTACAATGTCGGGTTGCCCAATATTTAAATGGTAAACTTTTATTCCTTTTTTCTTTGCTGCTTCTGCGAACGGAACTAATTTTCTTATAGGAGATGCGGGCATATTATGCCCTCTTTTACTTATTTGTAGCATGGTGCAAATGTAAGATGTAATATGCTAGATGTGATATTTTAGATGAAATTTTTAAGTATTAAAACCAACAAAAGGGCGCTCCCCAATAAATTGAGAAGCGCCAATCAATCGTACCCTATGAAAACAAAAACTATCTTAATATACCTGCAGCCCAGTCCAAACCATATTTGGCCTTTAGTAATTTAACTTGCAATTCTATTAATTTTTGTTGTATTTCCAATACCTTATTCTCTCTTGTGTTTACCAAAAACAAGCTGCTTTCGCCACTAGTAAATCGTAAAAATTCAATTCTCAATAATGAACTATAATTTTTAAATGCATCATTTGCAATTAAAAGCTGTTTTTCAAATAATGTAAATTTATTAAAATAATCATTTACTTTATTTTCTATTTCCAAGGTCTTTTGCTTTAGTTCCCAATTAGTTTCTGCTAACTTTAATTTTGCTAGTCTATAATCTCCTCTTCCCTCTCTAAATCTTAGTGGTATTTTAATATCTATTCCCCAGTAATTATTGTTATCTAAAAATGCAGCTCCAGTATTTTTAAAAGTATAAAAATCTTTGCTTAAAATATTTCCTTTGAGATTTATTGTTGGAAGAAGGCCTTGAAATTTAAGCCTTTTCTCAACTTGCAAAATATCTAGTTTAAATCTAGTTTGCTGTAAAATTGGATTCTGAGTTTTTCCTAGTTCTATTAAGTCCAATAAAGGTTGCGAAGTAAAATTTGAACTTATTAAACTTGTATCAGGTAAAATATTTTGAGCAATACTTTGTGGTAAACCATTTGCATCCCATATAAAATTATTAAGCATAAATTTTGCACTCATCATTTTCACCTGTGCTTCTCCTTGGAGTAATATAAAGTTTTGCAATTGAGCAAAAGCTTCCGTAGTATCCATTACTGCCCTATCTCCATTTTGTTGAGATATTCTCACCAAGCGCAATCTATCACTACTTACATTTACATATTCACTAAAAATATTATACAATCTAAAGTTTCCAGCCCATTGATAATAGCTTTCGTATGCATCAAGCAACAAATCATTTACCAAGGCTCTTTGTTGAGCGGTGCTTTGCTCTACTGCAATTTTTGCTTGTTGTAAAAAGGCTCTTCGTTTATCAATCAGCAATCCTTTAGCAAGAGGCACTTCTATTCCGGCATAGCTACTTCTTCCGCTAGTAATTTCAGATTCTAAAAATTGGCCTCCATTTCTTTCTATACCTGTTTTTATATCTCCAATAGGCAATGGTACTTTTAATTCAGCATTATTGTAAGTGTAATAATTTTTTGAATCAAACGTTTTTTGCCTTGCTTCTAATTCTAATACAGGATCAAAACCACCTTTAGCAGTTAGCAAATTTGCTTTAGCTTTTTCTATTGCAATATTAGCCACTTTAGCGAGTGGATGATGTTGCTTTACTTTTTCAATAAAATCTTGAACAGACAAGATTTTTTCAGAATCATTTTGTGCAACACAAATTTGATTACTACAAATAACAAATAGTAGTATGAATAATTTTTGCATTATTTTTTGTTATCCGTTTTTTCATTGTATACATAATATTCGGGAGGGAAACCATTAATATGCCTCCATACTTCATAATAAATTGGTACATCTTTTAACAAAGCAATCCCTTGTGCTCCATTTCCCATACGCAAAGATTTTGGCCATTTTTTTTGAGTACTGTCTTCTACAACTAGCACCCTAAATTTTCCGTTATCACTCACATTGGTTTCCACTGCACTCACTTTGCCACCAAATGTGCCGTAACTAGTATTTGGCCACCCACTAAAAACAATGGCAGGAATACCATCAAAAATAAAACGTACTCTCTGTCCTTTACTTAAAAGTGGTAAATCCATTGGTTCGATATACATTTCTACTGCATAGTCAATTTTATCAGGCACAATTTCAGTTATCATTTCTCCTTCCTTTATCAGCTCTCCTATACCTGCTTTTTTTGCTTTGGTAATTTGACCTGCTTGTGGAGCAATTAAATAATATAATTTATTTCTTGCATCATAGCTGCTGTAAGTATTTTGTAACTTGCTTATCTCAGCCTCGGTAGAGGCAACGTTGGATAATGAGCTAAACCTATCACCTTCTGCTTTAGATATTTTGTCATTATAATCCATCATAGAGATATTTTGCTCTATTCTGAGGTTTATTAACTCTTGCTTGCTTTGAGCAAGTTTATTTTCTGCACTGGTTTTTTTTGCCAATCCATTTTGGTAATTCACTCTTCTTCTTTCCAAATCTATGAAAGAAATAGCTCCACTATCTAGCATTATTTTACCTGCATCCAATTGTCGTTTAAACACAGACAGTTCATTATTAACTGCTCCCAAATCAATTTCATCGCTATTTACTTTTAGCGCTTGTTGTGCAATTTTATTTTCCAAAGAAGATTGCTTTAAAGCCTGACCTTGGGTTAATACATTTGTTTGTACTTGTGCGGTTGCTGCTTTATTTTGATAACCACTTGCACTATTTTGCTTTGCATTTATTTGTTGTTTGGTACGTTCTAATAACATTGGATCAAAATACTCTACCTTAACTTCCCCTAATTGCAATATGGTATCCCCTGCTTTTACATAGTCGCCTTCTTTTACATACCACTTTATTATTTTTCCAGGTATTACACTATTTATTTCTTGCGGTCTTTGTGATTGCTCAATTGTAGTAATATTACCTTTGGCACGAATATTTTG
The DNA here is from genome assembly GCA_031377605.1 of Ferruginibacter sp. Lineage (GTDB taxonomy): Bacteria > Bacteroidota > Bacteroidia > Chitinophagales > Chitinophagaceae > Ferruginibacter. The sequence goes on along the minus strand of JANMFB010000181.1, from coordinate 23,715 downwards.
TGTCCAGGGAAGAAAAAGAAGAATAATAAGAAGCAGAACTATTGCTGATGTCCATACTTTCACATTACGTGTACGGCCAATACGATAAATACTACCAAACGAATTTATATCGCTAGTAGGAATATGCTCCAAACCTTGATTTAAATATTTATACCCTGTTGCCATTTTCTGATAATAATTATTATTGTGCTTTAATTTATAAAAATTCACCTTGCTTTTACCTCAATCAAAATATATCAATATTTCCAAATATTACAAATAAAATTTGGCTTAAACTAACGTTCCACCTTCCAAATTTAAAACCAAATCTGCTTGTTGAAGTATCGCTTTATTATTACTAATTAAAACGATTGTTGCATTAGATTCATTTTTTAAATAATCCATCATTTGCCTTTTCCTATCCTCATTCAAATGTTGAAGTGGTTCTTCCAATAATAGTAAACAAGGTTTTCCTAATAAAGCACGCATCAATTTAATATTTTGAATTACATAGTTGCTAAGCTTAATTCCTGTAGGGTCTAAGGTTGTATCATAGCCATTCCTATTAGCAATAATATATTCTGTAAAGCCTGTTTTATCCGCTAGGTATGTAATTTCATCAATGCTAATATTTTCATTACCCATTGTTAAATTTTCCAATATAGTACCTTTAAAAATATCCTGTCCAATAAACATAACTCCTGTATGCTTGCGAAGCTCATCTAGCTTATAGTTATTGATAGGAATATTATTTATAAGAATATTTCCTGTGAAATCTGTGTACGCTCCTGTAAGTAATCTGGTAATAGTCGTTCTGCCAGAGCCTGACTCTCCTTTAATACAAACCAATTTATCATTTGCTATTTCAAAACTTACATCTCGCAATCCCACATTGCCATTTGGATATACAAAACCAACTTTACTAAAACTTATTGTAGAATTCTTCCCAGCCCCAAAACTCAAATTGCCAGTTTCTTCTGTTTGGCTATCCACAATTTTACTTAATTTCTCGATGGAAGTTAAACTTTCGTACACGTTATCCATCGTGCCAATTAATTTTTCTACTGAACTCATAATTAGAAGTATTACTATATCAGAAGCAATAAATTGACCAATATTAATTTGTTGATTTAGCAACAGCCAAGTGCCAGCAATCAGCATTGTAGCTACAATAAGAACCTTAAATCCTACCAAACTCCAATACTGTGTATTCAAAATTTTAAAATGTGCAGTTCTACTATCGAGGTAGCCACTGATTAGCTCATCTGTATTTCTTAGGTGCAAATTAGAACCTTTGCTATATTTAAATGTTTTAGCACATCTTGCTATTTCTTGCAACCATCCTGCTGTTTTATATTTATAATCACTTGCTTCCATACTAGTTACAAATCCTTTATTGGATGTAAGTCTTAATAGTAGCATTAAAAGAATTAGCACAAACGCACCAAACGCAATAAATACAGGATGATAAAAAGAAAGTAAAATAAGCCCAAGTAATATCTGAATTATAGAAGTAGGAATATCAACCAAAACTTTCTCAATACTTTTAGCAAGTGCTACCACATCAAAAAAACGATTTACCACCTCTGGCAGATAATGATTATCCATTTCTTTCAAATTCATTTGAGGAATCCTATATCCAAATTCTAATGAATATCTAGTAAATATTTTTTGCCTTATCCTTTCTATTACCTGCATTTGCCTTATTTGTACAAAACCATTAAAAAAGACACCGCCTATTACAATTACAATAAGTATAACTACCGATGTGGAAAGAGCTGCGGCCAAAACAAAATTCAAAATAGCTTGAATACCAAGTGGTAATACCAAAGAAACAAGACCGCCCACAATTGCAAAGAAATAAACTGAAAATACATCTCTTCTATCAGACATGATAAGTTTATGTAATTTTATTAGTGCATTTGATAGGGTAGAAACTTGTGCCATATTTTTATAAAAATTGTAAGGTGCAAATATAATGAAACTATTTATAACAATAGTAATGCTATTACAAATAATTATTTTAATAAATTACTGATTGTTTTGCTATCATTTCCTATATCTTCGCATAAAAATTATAGTGCAAATCGATTTTAAAATAAAATTAAACCAAAAACTTTATTTAAGAGACCCTGAGGGCACTGAAATAGGTAAACAAATTATCAAACAATCGCTCACCATGATTTCTGAGATGGGTTATGAGCAATTTACTTTTAAAAAATTAGCTAAAGAAATAAAAAGCACTGAAGCAACAATTTACCGATATTTTGAAAACAAGCATAAAATACTTATTTATTTACTTGACTGGTATTGGTCATTTATAGAATTTCAGGTAGTATTTCAGCTAAATAACGTAACTGATCCAACAGAAAGAATAAAAAAGCTGATAGATATTTTAGTTTGGGAAGATAATGCAGCTACAACATTTACAGAGTTAGATTTACAGGCACTTTATTATATTGCCATTGCAGAAGGAAGCAAAACTTATCTAAGCAAAGATGTAGATAACAATAATAAAGAAATGTTTTATAAACCCTTCAAGGATCTTTGTGCGAGGGTTGCTTTATTATTCAGAGAATATAATCCAACTTACAAATACCCAGCCTCTTTAGCCAGTACTTTGATAGAAACAGCACATTTACAATATTATTTTATGCAACATTTACCAAAGCTATGCGACTTTTCTAAAAACAAAAATCCAAAAGACCTGGAAATCTATTTAGAGCATTTGGTTTTTGGAGCTTTGAATTTAAAATAAGAATATTTTAGTCATCAACAAATTTAATCTAACATTCAAAAAATAAAAAACCTCTGCAAATTGCAGAGGTTTTTTTTATTAAAGTATTTTTTTTCAAAAAATTAAGCAGCAGTCTTTACTGTAGCTGCAGCTTTTTTAGAAGCTACTTTTTTGGATGGCTTAGCAGCTGTTTTAGATCCTGTAACTGGAACTTGTGTAGCTTTTACTGGAGTAGTTGTAGTAGCAATAGTAGCAGGTATACCAGCTTTCAATTTTGCATAATCATCTGTAGTTAAAACTTCACCCGTAAATCCAATACTTTTTGTATCAGCTGCACCAGCAAATTTTACATTCATGTGCTTATTTATTGGACCTAAACCTGCAGCATTAAAAGTTGCAGTAATCGTTCCTGTTTTGCCCGGAGCTATAGGAGATTTTGTATAATCGCCGATTGTACATCCGCATGTAGGGTTTGCACTTTCAATAATTAAATCTGTTTTGCCAATATTGGTAACAGTGTAAGTAGCTGTTGCTGGTATACCTTGTGGTATTTTACCAAGATCAATAGTTTCCATTTTAATTTTTGCAATGTCATCAGATTTTACATCTTGTGCAAATGAAGTAGCTGTAAGTACTAAAGCCGATAATGAGAATAATAATTTTTTCATGATAATTTATTTTTTGTTTTTAAGGTTTGATTTTATTGTTTAGTTATTGTTTCAATTCTATTGCTGCTTCATTTAGAGGAGCACTCGTACTTGGTGTTTTCCAAACTTCACCTTTAATCATTATTACTTTGCTTTGTGTACCGTTGTATGTAATGGTAACAGGCTTAGTAAAAGGACCTTCAGCTGCTGCATTGTATCCTACTGTAATAATAGCAGTTTTGCCTGGCTCTATAGATTCTTCTTTGTTCCATACTGGTGTGGTACAACCACAACTTGCATGTACATCATCTAGCTTAAAAGCTGTTTTGCCAGTATTTGAAACTTCAAAAACATGTGTAACTGGCTTGCCTTGTGGTATTTTACCAAAATTAAATTCTGTTTCTTTCACACCTAACGCTTCAGCAAGTGTTATGGCTTTTGCACCAGCTTCTAAAGCTGAAGGCGCTGTAGTTGATGGTGTTGCAGCGTGGGCATTTGGACCATGCTTACTGTGATCATGTTGCTCTACTTGTGCAAAAACAGAAGCAGTTAAAATAGAGAAAGCTAAAAAACTCAACATTTTTTTCATTTGTAACGATTTAAGACCTCAAATATACAAAAATATCAGGTTCACAAATAATTTCAATTTCTTATTACATGAATTTAACAAACCGCTATTATTTCAATACTTTTACATCAATATTTGAAAATGGATACAATAAACGAATTAGACGCATCATATCTAGAGAAACTTAGCTTTGAAACCTTTCAAAATGAAGTACTTAAAGATTATCGATTTGCCTGCATAAGTAGAGAAGCAAGCTTGCTTGGCCGTAAAGAAGTACTCACTGGAAAAGCAAAATTTGGTATTTTTGGCGATGGAGCTGAAATTCCACAAATAGCTTTAGCCAAATTTTTTAAACCAGGCGACTTTAGATCGGGTTATTATAGAGATCAAACATTTATGTTTGCGAGCGGCTTAGCAACAGTACAACAGTTTTTTGCCCAGCTTTATGCAGATACGGATATAAACAATGAACCTTTTAGTGGCGGCAGACAAATGAATGCACATTTTGCTACAAAAATGGTAGATCAAAACGGCAATTGGCTTCCGCTTGCAACATTAAAAAATGTTTCAAGCGATATTGCCCCTACTGCGGGGCAAATGGTTCGTGCTCTAGGATTAGCGCATGCTAGTAAGTTATTTAGAACTGTAAACGAATTAAAAGATGAGTCAACTTTAAGCAATAACGGTAACGAAATTTGTTTTGCTACTATTGGTGATGCCTCCACAAGTGAAGGCCATTTTTGGGAAACGATAAATGCAGCTGGTGTATTGCAAGTTCCACTTGCAGTGTTTGTATGGGACAATGGTTATGGCATTTCCGTACCCAAAGAATATCAAACAACAAAAGGTTCAATTTCTGAAGCACTTGCAGGTTTTCAACAAACCAATGGCAGCAATGGTTTTGACATTTACAAACTAAAAGGATGGGATTATGCAAGTATGTGTGAAGTTTTAGAACCCGCCATCAATAAAATACGGGAAACACATACTCCAGCCATTTTTCACATTGAAGAAATTACACAGCCACAAGGGCATTCTACATCTGGTAGTCATGAGCGCTATAAAGATGCAAAACGTTTGGCATGGGAAAAAGAATGGGATTGTATAAAACAAATGCGTAGTTGGATATTAGAAAATGTGCTTGCAAGCGAAGAACAATTAAAAAGTATTGAAGATGAAACAATTGCTTTTGTAAAGCATGAAAAGCAAGCAGCATGGGAGGCATACATTGCTCCGATTAAAAATATGGTGACAGAAGCTGTTTTGCTTTTACAAAATACAAATAATGAAGTAGCATTAAAACATGCTTCTACATTAGCATCTGTAAGAGAGCCTTTGCGTAGAGATATTTTAAAAACACTGTCTGCAGTTATAAATGAATTACCAGATGCACAACAGGTAAGGACTTTCTATAATAATTTATTGCAAAGCAGTAATATTCTTTATAGTAAATATTTATACAACGAAGGACCAAGATCTGCATTAAAAGTTCCTGTTATTGCAGCAGCATATAATGAAGAAAAAACCTATAATGGGTTTGAAATTCTTAATAAATATTTTGATCAGCTATTTACAAACAACAAAAAAGTAGTAGCCTTTGGTGAAGACTTAGGATTTATTGGAGATGTAAACCAAGGCTTTAGTGGCTTGCAAGAAAAACATGGTAGTGAAAGGATTTTTGATACCGGTATAAGAGAGCTGACTATCATGGGTCAAGGTATAGGCATGGCATTAAGAGGGCTTCGCCCTATTGCAGAAATACAATACTTGGATTATTTATTGTACGGATTACAACCATTAAGTGATGATGTAGCTACTACCCATTTCCGCACGGCAGGGCAACAAAGTGTACCAATTATTGTACGCACAAGAGGCCATAGACTAGAAGGAATCTGGCACAGCGGCTCACCAATGGGTATGATAGTAAATGCCCTTAGAGGCATGTACGTATGTGTACCTCGCAACATGACACAAGCAGCAGGAATGTACAATACACTTTTAAAGGGCAACGACCCTGCATTGGTAATAGAATGTTTAAATGGTTATCGCCTCAAAGAAAAATTACCAACAAACTTAGAAACTTTTACTGTGCCACTTGGTATACCAGATATTTTAAGAAATGGTGACGATATAACTGTTGTAAGTTATGGTTCTACACTTCGAATTGTACAAGAAGCAGCAGAAACTTTGGCAGAGCAAAATATAAGTTGCGAAGTAATAGATGTACAGACTTTGTTACCTTTTGATATAAACCACATTATTGTAGACTCATTGAAAAAAACAAGCAGGATACTTTTTGTAGATGAAGATGTACCGAGTGGTGCCGCTGCATACATGTTTAATAAAGTAATGGAAGAGCAAAAAGGCTACAAATATTTAGATGTATCGCCAAGAACGCTTACAGGTAAACACAACCGCCCAGGCTATGGTAGTGATGGAGACTATTTTGCAAAACCAAATACAGAAGAAGTTGTGGCAGTGGTGCGAAGCATGATGGAAGAATAAAGTAATATTACAGACAGCTTGGAATATTTCAATATAAGGAGTGATATCTACAAGTTATCAGACATATTTGTAGGGCTTCTGGTTTTTCTATAAACCTGCAATGCTCATTGCACTTCATTACTCAATTTAATCAATCTCTTTTCAGTATCAGAGATTTTATCTTCAGCGTAATGCCCAGATTTAACTCCGCAAATTAACATCTCATCTATAATACTCATTGCCTTACCAAAGGTGGATTCATCTTCAACTTTAATGATATACATTAATTTGTCTTCAGAAGTTATTTTCTTTTTTGTTGCAATCAGTTTTCTTATTTCTTTAAAATTAGTAGATTTAAATTGAGAAGAAAGTTTCATGCTATCTAGTGCTCCAAAATAGTAGTAAATGTCATTTCCTTTACCTAGTAAAATAGTCATTGCTCCTGATTGTGGGACAGACTTCGGATTGCCATCTTTTGTTTCATTCATTTCCATTGCTGTTGTCATACTCATGGTAGTTGTAAAAACAAAAAATGTAATAAGCAAAAAACCTAAGTCTACCATTGGAGTAAGATCTACTTTGGTAGATTTTTTTGTAATCATTTTTACCCCAACACTTTTTTTATTTGTGTTAGCTTGGGTGTGATTTATCTCAGCCATAACATTAGTTTTAATGGTGAATAATTTTTTAAATTATTTCCATTAAGATGCTAACAGTCGTTTATTCCACAAATTCAAATAAATTAAAAAACCCCACAAGATTTTCTAAAATCATGTGGGGGTTTAATAATAATTTAAAAATAACTTATCTCAGATTGTGGTAAACTTTTTGTACATCTTCATCTTGCTCAATATGGTCTACCATTTTTAATACATCATTTGCTTGGTCTTCTGGGAGATCCACCAAGGTACCAGGAATACGAGTAAGTTCTGCACTTATTAATTCTAGTTTTTTATCTTCTATGGCTTTGTTCATATTGCCAAACTCTGCAAATGCACACCTTATAACAATATTCCCATCAGCATCTTCCCCTATTTCTTCTAGGCCAAAATCTATAAGTTCCAACTCAAGTTCATCAATATCTTGACCAGTGTTTTTTACTTTAAATTCACCCATACGAGTAAACGTAAAAGCTACACTTCCAGATGTTCCTAAAGCACCTTTTGCTTTAGTAAAATGCATACGCACATTTGCAACTGTACGTGTAGAATTATCTGTTGCAGTTTCTACCAATACCGCTACACCATGTGGCGCATAACCTTCGTAAATCATTTCGTCGTAGCTGCTAATATCCTTACCCATTGCTCTTTTAATAGCTGCTTCTACCCTATCCTTAGGCATATTACATGCTTTTGCATTTAAGTAACATCGTCTTAATGCAGGATTATTTTCAGGTTCTGGTCCTGCAGCTTTTACGGCTATAGCAATTTCTTTTCCTATACGTGTAAAGTCTTTGGCCATTTTATCCCAACGAGCAAACATGGCGCCTTTTCTTACTTCAAATATCCTTCCCATTTTTTAGTTTTTTAAGAACGGCAAAATTAAGGGAATTATATGGATGATTTTTTGGAACTAATGTTGTCATTAATTATTAGGATAAATTAGAATTTCTTTACCTAAATCATCATTATCAGTGATCTTTTATTTTATAATCGATTTTCGACGTAAGGAAATTATTAATCATAAAACAATAAATGGTCAATTCTCTCGTAATTTTACAACATGAGTAAAGGAAAAGTTTTGATGGCTATGAGTGGAGGAATAGACAGTACGGTAGCTGCATTGATGCTTCATAAAGAGGGTTATGAAGTGATAGGTATTACTATGAAAACATGGGATTACGAAACAAGTGGTGGAGGTAATACTGGCAAAAAAGAAACAGGTTGTTGTAACTTAGATAGTTTTAACGATGCACGGCAAGCAGCTGTACAACATGGGTTTCCTCATTTTATTTTAGATATTAGAGAGGAGTTTGGTGGCTTTGTGGTAGAAAATTTTATAGAAGAATACATTGCAGGACGTACACCAAATCCCTGTGTAATGTGTAACACCCATATAAAGTGGAGAGCTTTGCTTAAAAGAGCAGATGCATTGAATTGTGATTTTATTGCAACAGGTCATTATGCGCAAGTACACCTGCACACAAATGGTCGTTATTTTATTAGCAAAGGGCTTGATGAAACCAAAGACCAAAGCTATGCACTGTGGGGCTTACAGCAAGATTTGCTGGCAAGAACTTTGTTGCCCCTTGGTACTTATCATAAATCTGCTATTAGGCAAATGGCTCATGACTTTGGGTATCCGGAACTTGCAAAAAAAAGTGAGAGTTACGAAATATGTTTTGTGCCAGATAATGATTACCGTGGTTTTTTGAAACGCAAAGTTGATGGATTGGAACAAAAGGTAAATGGGGGGAATTTTATAGATCCAAATGGAAATATTTTAGGTAAACACAAAGGATATCCATTTTATACTGTTGGACAAAGAAAGGGGTTGGATATTGCTTTAGGCAAGCCTGCCTTTGTTACAGAAATTATTCCCGAAACAAACACGGTAGTTTTAGGTAGTGAGGATGATTTGAACAGACAAACGATGAATGTAAGTGGAATAAATTGGATGAAATATGATGGAATAACAGAAGGAATGGAAGCTATAACTAAGATAAGATACAAGGATAAAGGTGCGCTTAGTAACTTATATACAAGTGATAATGGAATTTCAGTAAAATTCTATGAAAATGTAAAAGGAATTGCTCCCGGCCAAAGCGCAGTTTTTTACGAGGGCAATGATTTGATAGGTGGCGGCGTTATACAAAGAGGAATGTAGTCTTCAGGCCATTTCACCATATGCCAAAACCAACATTAATTAAATAATTGTATATTTATAACCATGAACAAACTAATTTCTTTCCTTTTTATTACATTTTTACTAGCTTCCTGCAAAAAGAGCTCTGAAGAACTAGTTATTCCCCAAATAAGTGATTATGCACCTCTTACAGTAGGCAAATACATTACCTATAGCCTAGATTCTTTAGTTTTCATTAATGTTAATACAACAGAAGCACATCGCCTTTATGAAGTAAAATACCAAGTAGCTGATACTTTAAAAGACAACTTAGGTAGGAAAGCATTTAGAATTACTCGCTCTATTCGCAGTAATCCAAGTGCAAGTTTTGTTCCAGATAATACCTTTCTTTCTGTGAACACAGGAAATACTTTTGAGTTTACTGAAAATAATTTACGCTTCTTAAAACTTGTTCTTCCTATAAAAGATGATAATAGCTGGAAAGGAAATTCTGCAATAAATTTCTCTACTGTTGTACCAGGTTATGGAAATTTATACTATTTGGACGATTGGGATTACACATATTCCAATGTGGGGCAAGGAACTCCCATCCCTATTCCAGGTTTTAATTTAAGCAATACAATCACAATAAATCAAAAAGACGTTTCATTTAACTTACCTGTTAATGCATCTACAAATATTGCATCTAGAGATTTTTCGCAAGAAATATATGCAAAAGATATTGGTATGGTTTATCGAAAATTTATACATTGGGAATATCAGATAAGTACGGCTTTTACCGGCTTTGGAGTTACATTGAAAATGATAGATCACAATTAAAAAATTGGTTGAACTTAATAATCAAGACTTATCTCACAAACTAAAAAGTTTAAACTAATACATTTCATACCATTTGAATTTGTCTCTAATAATATTTGCTTTTTCTTTTTTCATATAATTTAAGAATGATAATGAAACCGGAGAATGTTTTTTTCCCTTAAGCCAAATTAAACTCCAAGTAGTTTTTATGGGTAGTCCTTTGATAGGAATTATTTGTAACTCCTTATTTTGCAATTCATTCTTAATACCTATTAAAGGCATAATCGAATATCCCAATCCCGCAATCAACGCCTGTTTTACTGCCTCGTTTGAGGTGAGCTCCATCTTTTTTAAAACAGAAATATTGTTTCGTTGTATAAAATTTTCCATTATTTGACGAGTACCAGAACCTTTTTCTCTAAATATTAATGGCAAATCTTTAAAAAAATCTTTTGTATTTGAAGTGCCTTTAATATTTGCTTCGGTATTCCCTACTAAGAATAATTTATTTTGAAGCAGATCTAATTTTTCAACATTGATATTATTAGGCAAAATAGAAACTAAAGCGAAATCTACTTCATTGTTTTCTAAACTATTTAATACACTACTTTTATTTGTTACATCCATTGACAATTCTATCCCTAAAAATTCTCTAATAAAATCAGACAAAAAATAAGGCATTATATATTTACCTGTCGAAACAATCGAAATCTTTAAACGACCTGACAATTGACCTTTATGTGCTGCAGTTTTATCATTAATTGCATATACTTGATTAATAATATTTTCTGCGGCCTCTGCTATTTCATACCCAAAATCTGTGATATAAATTTTTCGTCCTACAACTTCGGTAAGGGGAATATCAAACTGATCTTGAAAATTTCTTAATTGAATAGAAACCGCAGGCTGTGTTAAGTGCAGTTCTTCGGCGGCTTTTGTAACACTTTTAGCTTTTACAACTTTTAAAAATATCTGAAGTTGATTTAATGTATAGTTCATAAAATATTTTAATGAATAACATTACAAAGATAAATAAATTTTTATGACTAATAATTACCAATTTCGTGTTCTTTAAACTAAAACTATATGACAAAAATAACGATTGCAAAAGGTGATGGCATAGGTCCAGAGATTATGAATGCCACTTTAGATGTTCTTTTAGCGGCAGGAGCTAAAATTGAAATTGAAGAAATTGAAGTAGGTGAAAAAGTATATTTAGCAGGAAACAATTCTGGAATAGCACCCGAAGCTTGGGATATCATAAGGCGAAACAAAGTTTTTTTGAAAGCTCCCATAACAACGCCACAAGGAGGTGGGTACAAAAGTTTAAATGTAACGACAAGAAAATTTTTAGGCCTATATTCAAATGTTAGACCATGTATGAGTTTGCATCCTTTTGTAGCAACAAAACATCCTGTAATGGATATTGTTATTATCAGAGAAAATGAAGAAGACCTATATGCTGGTATTGAGCACCAACAAACAGATGAAGTAGTTCAATGCTTAAAATTAATTAGTAGACCTGGTTGTGAAAAAATAGTACGGTATGCCTTTGAATATGCTAAACAATATGGCAGAAAAAAAGTTACCTGTTTTACTAAGGATAATATCATGAAGCAAACAGATGGATTGTTTCATCAGGTATTTAATGAAATAGCGAAAGAATATCCTGAAATAGAAAACGAACATTGGATAATAGATATTGGCGCAGCTAAAATTGCAGATACGCCTGAAGAATTTGATGTACTCGTAATGGGTAATTTGTATGGAGATATTGTTTCGGATATAGCTGCTCAAATTACAGGGTCTGTTGGTCTTGCAGGTTCATCCAATATTGGAGAAGAGTGTGCAATGTTTGAAGCAATTCATGGCTCAGCACCTACAATAGCAGGACAAAATATTGCAAACCCGTCCGGCCTATTACAAGGAGCAGTAATCATGCTAAACCATATAGGGCAAACCGAAGTAGCAGAGACTATTCAAAATGCATGGCTAAAAACAATAGAAGATGGAACCCATACCAACGATATTTATAAAGAGGGCATAAGCAAAGAGAAAGTAGGTACTAAGGAATTTGCTGCTGCAGTTATTGCAAACCTAGGCAATAAACCTTCCTTATTAAAAGCTGTTACTTATGCAAAAAACACCGCACTTAACTTACCTAAATACAACAGAAAGCCTGCTGCCAAAAAAGAATTGGCTGGTGTAGATGTTTTTGTTCATTGGGCAGGTACTGACGCAAACGAATTGGCCGATAAAATAAAAAAATTAGAGCAAAGCGGAATTAAACTTTCTATGATAACCAACAGAGGTATAAAAGTATGGCCAGATGGTTTTAAAGAAACATTTTGCACAGATCATTGGAGATGTAGATTTAAACCTGAAGAAATAAATGAAATAAAAAAACAAGATATTGTAGCGTTGCTATTGAGTGGAATAAATGAAAATATCGATATCATTAAAACAGAAAATCTTTATTCTTTTGATGGAAAAGCTGGCTACTCTTTGGGACAAGGGCAATAACAGCTCCAAAACTTTTGAACTTATTGAAATCTATTTGAAGAAAATTGCTATAAAAAAGGCAAATTATGTTTGAAGGACGAAAATTAGTCATAGCCACAAAGCATAAAAAGGAAGAGGTAATTGCACCACTTTTAGAAAAAGAACTAGGAATAGAATGTTTTGTTGCAGAAAATTTAGATACTGATTTGTTAGGAACATTTACCGGAGAAGTGGAACGTGAAGAAGACCCCTTTTCTACTGTAAGAAAGAAATGTGTTATGGCAATGGATTTAGCAAAATGCGACATGGCAATTGCAAGCGAAGGTTCATTTGGTGCTCACCCATCTATGTTTTTTGTGCATGCAAATGATGAGATTTTACTTTTCATGGATAGAAAAACAGGTGTAGAAATTTTTGCCAGAGAAGTGAGTACGGAAACAAACTTCAATGGTAAACAAATTAAAAGTGAGGGTGAATTAAAAGATTTTGCAAAAAGAGTACATTTCCCATCACATGCTTTAATATTAAGAAAAACAAAAGATGACTTTTCGGATATTAAAAAAGGAATAACTAATTCGAAAACATTATATGCTTTATTTCGAAAATTCATTACAAATTATGGAACTGCATATATAGAAACCGATATGCGAGCTATGTACAACCCAAATAGAATGAAAGTAATAGAGCAGGGTACAAAAAAACTTATTGATAAAATAAAATCTACTTGCCCTTCATGTACTACGCCTGGGTTTACTATTACATCTGCAAAACAGGGTTTGCCTTGCAGTTTATGTAATTCACCAACTCGATCCACAATTAGTTATATTTACAGTTGCCAAAAGTGTGATTTTACAAATGAAATAAAATTTCCGAATAATAAAGAAACGGAAGATCCCATGTACTGTGACATTTGCAATCCATAATTTATATGATAGGTAACAATATTGAACTTGCAGTTGATTTATTAAAAAAGGATGAGGTAGTTGGTTTCCCAACAGAAACAGTTTACGGTTTGGCTGGTAATATTTATAGCGAAAAAGCAATCCAAAAAATTTTTGACACTAAGAAAAGACCCTCTTTCAATCCATTAATTGTTCACATAAAAGGGATAGAAGACTTAAATAAAGTAGCAATAGATATATCCGAAACTGCAAAAAAATTAGCTGCTGCATTTTGGCCAGGCCCTTTAACACTTTTATTACAAAAGCACCCTTCGGTTCCTGAAACTATTACAGCAGGAAAACAAACTGTTGCCGTAAGAATTCCAAATCATCCTGTTGCACTTTCATTATTAAATAAATTAGATTTCCCTTTGGCAGCGCCTAGCGCCAATCCATTTGGTAGCATTAGTCCTACTAGTGCTTTACATGTAGAAACATATTTTGGAGAAAGCATCAAAATGATTTTAGATGGAGGCGTTTGTAAAGCCGGTTTAGAATCAACTATTGTTGGATTTAATGGTGATGAAGTAATCATTTATCGACTTGGCGCTATTACAAAAGAAGATATAGAAAATGTTATAGGAGAAGTAAGTCTTTTTAACAAGAATGAAAATTCACCTGAAGCTCCTGGAATGTTATCAAGACATTACGCACCAAAATCAACACTTTGTTTAACAAGCAATGTTGCAGTATTAATAAGTTCGTTTGCAGATAAAAAAATTGGTCTACTACTTTTTGATAAAGAAGTTGAAAACAAACTTGTGACCCACCAAATCATTCTCTCTGCTTCCGGAAATTTAAAGGAGGCAGCCTCAAAATTGTATGCATCTCTTCATGAATTAGATAAAATGGGTTTAGACATTATTATTGCTGAACGTTTTCCTGATCATGGCCTTGGAAAAACAATAAATGATAGGCTGGAAAGAGGCACAAAAAATAAATAGCGATGAGAACATTAATTAAAAATGCAAGGATAGTAAATGAAGGTAGCATTAAAATAACTGATGTATTAATTGTTGGAGATAGACTTGAAAAAATTGCTACAAACATTACTGATAGAAATGCTAAAATTATAGAAGCAAAAGAAATGTATCTTTTGCCGGGAGTTATTGATGACCAAGTACACTTTAGGGAACCAGGGCTTACAAATAAAGGCACTATTTATTCAGAGTCCAAGGCGGCTGTAGCGGGCGGTATTACATCTTTTATGGAAATGCCAAACACAATCCCCAATACATTAACACAAAAATTACTCGAAGAAAAATATAATATCGCTGCAGAAACTTCATTGGCTAATTATTCTTTTTTTATGGGAATAAATAAAAATAATTTAGAAGAAGCATTAAAAACAAATACCGAAGACGTATGCGGCATTACCGATGATGGGCTTTATTTTAACAACGATGAAGGTATATTAGCAAATTATCCCTCATTTTTAGAAAAGCTTTTTTCAAGAACAGAAACACTTGTTGCTTTGCATAGTGAAGACGATGCAATTATTAAAAAAAATACGGAGATATACAAACAGAAATATGGCAATGATATCCCTTTCCATTGCCATCCTTTAATAAGAAGCGAAGAAGCTTGTGTTGCAGCTACAGATAGAGTATTACAAATAGCTCGCAAGCACAACAATCGCCTACATTTGTTTCATATTTCTAGCCTAGCAGAAGCTTGCTTGTTGGATAATAAAATACCCGTAACAGAAAAAAGAATTACTGCGGAAGCTTGTGTACACCATCTTTGGTTTTCAGATAAAGACTATCAAACATTAGGTGCAAAAATTAAATGGAACCCTGCCATAAAAACGGAAAAAGATAAAGAGGGGCTTCTACAATCCTTATTGGAAAACAGGTTAGATATTATTGCAACAGACCATGCACCTCATACCATTACCGAGAAATCTGGTAGTTATTTTCAGGCACTATCCGGCGGGCCGCTTGTACAACATGCTCTACCAGCTATACTTCAACTATTACACCAGGGGAAAATATCTTTAGAAAAAATAGTTGAAAAGATGTGTCATAACGTTGCAGAAATTTATAAGATAAAGGAAAGAGGATACATTAGAGAAGGATATTATGCGGATTTGGTTCTTGTAGATTTAAATAAATCATGGAAAGTTGGTCAGCATAATATTTTATACAAATGCAAGTGGTCACCTTTTGAAAACCAAGTGTTTCAAAGCAAAGTTTTAAAAACATTTGTAAATGGAAACATTGTTTATAATGAAGGATTATTTGACGAAGATAATAAAGGCAAAAGATTAAAATTTTCAAAAATTAGATAGCAATGGATAGTAACCTTTTTTAGTATGTTCATTTTCCTTTATGGAGCGATTCATACAGAAAACTTTTGGTTTAGATGTATTATTTATTAAAGCAATGGGTGCTGTTTTACAAAGTCAAGAAGAAGCGTATTTGGAAGCCGTAAAAGATATTACCAGAAGAGTAAATGTCACTAGCATTTACATAGCAATCGATACATCTCACAATTTTATAGAGAAGATAGTACGTAATCAAAAACAATTTGAAACTTCATTCGAGAAAATATTAGAAACCATTATTATCAATAACTATATTACTTTTGAAAATATGACAGAACAAGAACAGAAAGTAAAACTAGCATAACTAAATATAAATAAACATGCAAAAGAAATAAAGAAGCAACCTTTTTTTGGAATAGAAATAATTGAAAATAAGATTACAATAAAAGGCCTTATTACTTCCAAAAAGAAAGCCACTTCTACGATATAAATTATTAATAAGCTTAATCAATACAAATGAATTTTAGTCTACTACTTGAGAATCTGACAAACCCAGCCTTACTTTTTTTTGTACTTGGCATTATTGCTGTTTATTTAAAAAGTGACTTAGAGATACCGCCCAATTCCTCTAAGTTTATCTCACTTTACTTATTATTTTCAATTGGTTTTAAAGGTGGGCAAGAATTAGCGCATGAGACATTTACAACTGAAATAGCGTGGTCTATGGCATTTGGTATTGGCATATCAATTCTAATTCCGCTTTATACATTTTTTATTCTTAAAAAGAAATTGAATATTTACGATTCCGGAGCAATAGCTGCTGCTTATGGCTCTGTAAGTGCTGTTACTTTTGTAACTGCAGTATCTTTTCTGGAATCGCAACAATTAACCATGCATGGTCATATGGTAGCTATTATGGCTTTGATGGAGTCCCCTGCAATCATTATAGGATTGGTATTAATTTCCATTTTCAATAAAGAAGAAACAAACAAAATAAAAAAACGATCCGTAATAAAACACTCCCTCACCAATGGTAGTGTATTATTGATACTTGGTAGCCTAATAATTGGACTTTTAGCAAGCGATAAACAAGCTCAAGGAATAAAACCATTTACTACTGATCTTTTCAAAGGATTTTTGGCCATATTTTTATTAGACATGGGCATTACCAGTGGTAAAAAATTAAAATCTTTTTTCTCCTTTGGATGGTTTCCTTTCATTTTTGCAATGCTTATCCCTTTAATAAATGGATGTATTTTTGCAATGTTAAGCGCTGTCGTTACATCAGATATTACCAACCGTTTTATTTTCGCTGTACTTGCAGCAAGTGCGTCCTACATAGCCGTACCTGCAGCCATGAAAATTACTGTACCCAAAGCTAACCCTGGGCTTTTCTTACCCATGGCATTAGCCGTTACTTTCCCTATAAATATAACAATAGGTATGCCTTTGTATTTTTTGATAGTGCAAAATTTTTAAACTATTTAGCAAAATTTTCTTGAATGCCTTTCAAAAATATTTTGTTAAAAATTAATAGAAAAACACTTAATGCCTTATTAGCAAATCTATCATGTTTGCTAATAAGGTATTTTGCTTTGATATAAAAAGCAAATTATTGTCAAAAATTTTTTAAAATGATTCTGCTTTAGAAAAACCCTAGGAAAAGAAAATTAGTTTTTATATCCAAAGATTTATCTTTACTCGATTATTTTTTATAATAAAATTCAGCCTCCCTATATGAAGTCAATGAATCGATTTTTCAATTGCACACTTTCTCTAGCCATTACATTTTTATTAATTTCTATAAATACCCAGACAACTGCACAGAATAAAAAAGAAATAAAGAAGCAAGTTCATAAAAACAATACTCAACTTATTCTAAAAAATTCTTTGCTAAGTGGCAATTGTAGATATCCAATACGCCAAGAAAATTTTAATAGACCTGATGAAAATCAAAGTAGCGGCACAAGTGGCACAGGAGCAAATATTGATGTCCTCTACCATAAAATCTACTGGCGCATCAATCCTGATTCTTCCATAAAATATATTAAAGGTTCTGTTCAAACAAATTTTAAAACTATTCAAAACAACGTATCTAACATAAGCTTTGATTTGCATGCTGGATTAATAGTAGATTCTGTAAAATTTCGCAACGTTCTTTTACCTACTGCAAGCATCATTCGTACAAGCAATATAGTTACATTGAATCTTGGCCTTACTTTAGTTAATAATTTTATAGACTCACTTACTATTTTTTACCAAGGTACACCTCCTGCGGTATCAGGCGCAGCACAAGGCTATCAAAAATCATCTAATGCTGGAGCAGGTAATTTTATAACTACATTATCAGAATCTTACGAGGATAGGGATTGGTGGCCTTGCAAACATGATATGCAAGACAAAATTGACTCTATGGATATTACCGTAAATGTACCATGGGGAAGCCCAACTATTGCAGATACATTTTGGGTAGCCTGTAACGGAAAAATGATTGATTCTTCCATCATTGGAACAAACCGATCTTTTGTTTTTCGCAATCGCTATCCGATGGCTTCTTACCTTGTTTTTGTATCTGTCGCTAAATACAATCGCTTTTATAATAGTGTAAACGTAGGTGGAACTGAGGTACCAGTAGTGTACAATTTATTTAAAGGAAAAACCGCTGCAACTTATACAAATATTGTAACAGCCATGGATAGGATGAATCCTGTATTACAAGCTTACAGCAACAAGTTTGGTGATTATCCTTTTAAAAATGAAAAGCATGGTTACTATGATGGATTACTTGGAGCAGGAGGAATGGAGCATCAAACTTTTTCTGGTATGGCTACTAATGCGCTTACGAGTACAAGTACGCTTGCACATGAACTCATACACCAGTGGTTTGGAGATAATGTAACCTTTAGTACATGGAACGATTTGTGGCTTGCAGAAGGATTTGCCAATTATGGCGAGGCACTTGCTGCTGAATTAGTTCCATCATTGGGACAAAATCCATACACGATAAGAAACAGTATAAAAAATTCTGCACTTAGTTCTACAGTTAGCGCATGGATACCAGATGCTAATATTGCAAACTCCAATCTTATTTGGAACAGTAATTATGGTGGTGCTGTTTATGTAAGAGGAGCTATGGTAGTTTCTATGCTAAGAGCCATTGCGGGCGACATTAAATTTTTTCAAGCTCTAACCAATTATCAAACACAATTAGCTGGTAAATCTGCCACCTCAGATTCATTAAAAAGACATTTCAATACAGTTCTTGGCAGGGATATTTCTGTATTTTTTAATGATTATGTAGGAGGCTCCGGCAACGCAGCAAACGCGGTTGGTGGCAGGGGAAATCCTATCAACACCATTAATTGGAACACACCTATTGCTAACAAATTGGTAGTGCAAGTAGCATCACAAACACAAAGTGCAAGCTCAAATGTTACCTATTACAGAGGCCCTATTACATTACACCTAAAAGGAACTACTGCTGCGCAAGATACCACTATCTACTTTTTTGATTGGGGCGGTGGAAATTTATCTTATGCAGGCAACGGACTTTCTGTTCCTATCAGTGGGAATTTATTGGAATTTGATTTATCATTTACACCTACTACTGTTTTATATGATGATAGTGCTCGTACCTTATCAACCGGCAGTACTGTTTTTGTACCCACATTAAATGCTGGAGGTTTTACTTTTAATACTTCAACACCTAGTACTGCTTCGTGCCCTACCCCTGCAAGCATGAGTGTAACACTAGGCACTACAGCAATAAATGGCTTCTCAAATGCTATTTCATTATCGGCAATATCGGGAGTACCAGCGGGTACAACAATAAGTTTTAGTTCAAATCCAATTACGCCCGGTAGTAACTCAACTGTAATACTTAGCAACAGCAATATATTAAACGTAGGAACTTACAATATAACCATACAAGGGACAGTATCTGGTGCAACATCACAAACTACTACTATTTCATATATAGTAAATGCAGGTACTAATCCTCTAATAAATACACAACCTGCAAGCCAAACAGTCTGTGAAGGTTCAAATGTTATTTTCAACATTATTGCTACCGGAGCAACTAATTACCAATGGCAAATAAGTACAAATGCAGGTGCTGCTTGGACAAATATTACAGGTGCCACAAGTACATCTCTTACGCTTACTGCTGTTTCGGCTGCAATGAATGCATACCAATATCGTTGTTTAGCAACCTCGAACTGCGGTACTACAAATTCTTCTGCTGCTTTTCTCACTGTAAACACTTCAATTACCATCACGGCTCAGCCAAATAATGCTACCATTTGTTCAGGACAATCCAATACCTTTTGTGTAACTGCAACTGGTAGTAATTTGTCTTATCAATGGCAATCTAATACGGTAGGATGCAGTGGTACTTGGCTTACAGTTTCAGGAGCAACAAATGCTTGTTATACAGTAAACAATATTCTTATAACAACTTATTATCGTTGTATTGTTTCCAGTTCATCTTGTGGAGGTGTTAGTATAACTAGTAATTGTGCCACACTTACTGTTGGTAGCGCAGTATTAATAACCAACCAACCAACAGATGTTGATGTTTGCGCAGGCACGCAAGCCAGCTTCTCAGTTGTTGGTACAAGTATACAACCAATAAATTACCAATGGCAAGTAAGTACAGATGCAGGTTTAAACTTTACAAATATTACTGGCGCAACTGCTGCAAGTTATATCGTAACAAATACAAGTACAGGTTTAAACAACTATCGTTATCGTTGTGTTTTATCTAACACGAGTTGCGCAGCCCAAACAACATCAAGCTCGGCCAAACTTACTGTAAGGACTTTACCTACTATTGCATTAACTGCTGCTCCATTTGCAAAATTATTACCCGGGCAAACAACATTATTAACTTCTTCTGCAAGTATTTCTAATGGCGGCACACTTAGTACAAATTGGTTTTATAATAATGCACCGTTAAATATTTCTGGGAATAATTATTCTGTTTCTATTAATCAGGTTGGAAATTATTTTGCAACGATTAAAGAAATTTTTCCAGGTGGTCTCCAATGTACTAGTACCTCAGCTTCACTTTCTATTACAGTTGCAGAAAGCAATAGTCTTTTTATTTTTCCTTCTCCAAATGATGGCACTTTCAAAGTATCGTATTACAACAGCAGTAATGTAAATACTAAAAGAAACATCGCTATTTACGATACCAAAGGAGCAATTGTTTACCAAAGAGAATTCACTTTTACAGGTTTTTATACTTTAGTTCCCATAAACTTGCAAGCGGCAAGCAGAGGAGATTATTTTGTGGTTATTTTTGATGCAGATGGAAAGAAATTAGCAGAGGGTAAAGTGCAAGTGAAGTAAACGAACAGAAAAATGAAGCAAGAAAAGTAAACCCCGTATTTTGTATAAAATCAGCTGTAGAAAAATTCAAAAAAAATTAATAAAAGAGCCACCTCTAATTTATAGAAGTGGCTTTAAATTTTTAGACCACTAATATCAATTTTCTTATCAAAATTATCTCTATACCTTATTGGTGAGAGTATTTTAATAAACATGAATAAACAGTTGACTAATCTTCTTATAACTGTGCTAATAATGCAAATCATAAACGCTATATTTGAAATAATGCCAATTATATGGATATATAGTCCAATTGACTTTCGGTATTATGCCGCTGTAGAAGTCGTTTAGGCCAATACAATTGGATTATTACGAATAATACAGACGCTATACATTCCTTTAAGAAAACAAACTAAAAAGCCGCCCCTTTTTTGTGGAGACGGCTTAAAAGCTATTATATAGTTTTAATTTTACTTTATTACAAAAGGAATTGTTGTCTTTTTACCTTCCTCATTTGTTATGGTTACTTGGTATGCTCCTGCATTTGCTAAACCTATATTTATTGTTTCTATTTTATTTGTGCCTGTAACCTTCGTATTTACACTTTGTAAAACTTGACCAAGTTTGTTGCTTATTACAAGTGAATAATTACCTAATGGTTGGTTATCCAAATGCAAATTAACCTTACCACCTACTACAGGATTTGGAGTTACACTTATTTTGGGTTCAGCTGCAATTACTGTTGTTGTAAATTCATTCACCATAGCTATGGCAGAATATTTTACTACACCACCTGCATTATTTAATCTTACCCTATACCAATTTTTATTTGCAGTTGCATTCAGATCTATTTTTGAATAAGTTGGATTTCCACCGTTGTTTAACAATGGGTTTTCTGTAGCTATTGATACAAAGTTTACCCCATCATTACTTTGTTCTATTGTATAATTTGTTACTCGAGTTTCATTTTGTGTACCCCAATTTACCGTGATTGTTTTGTCTGCATTCCTTATAGCAGCTATTGTAGTAAAACTTGTTGGAACAGATTTGAATACAATTAAGAACCTGTCTGTAGCTCTACTTGCTGCATCTGATGTACAATTAAAGTTTATATTCGTAACGTCTACTAAGCTTATTGGAGTTTCAGTTTGCAAGAATTTATCTTTAAAAATTGCTTCTACGCCCTGCCCAGTAAGTACAGATGGATCTATATCTAATTGGTAAGGTGCAATCCGCATTCCAGATATGCTAAGCTGTATGCTATCGTTTTCTGTTAAATTTGGACGACGCTCTGCCACCAAATTAAACGTACCATTTTTTATTCCAATATTATCAAATGTATTTGTAATCTTACGCACATCATCATTATCTACAATAGTGCTGTAATTATTATCGAAGTTCATTAAAATACCATCTGCAAAGTAACTTGTACCATCTAGGTTTTGAGCATACATATTAATTTCTAATGTAGGTACCGTTACGCCTGCACGGCTAACATTTGCACTTCCAGTAGCCTTATCTATTTCTTCTACTGTTACAGAACCTGCACTAGCAGTATTGCCTTGTACAAAAACGGCCTCACCACTTTCTATAAAGTTTCTATTTACTGCGCCTCTTCTATAATTGGTTCCATCCCATACAAATGTTTCATAAGCCCCCACATTAAACTGACCAAAGCTATTCGGATTCCAAACAGTGAAAGCATTGGCAATATTTGATTTTAATACCAATCTAAAATCTATTCTTGCAGGATAAGGATTGCCAAATGATTCAAATTTATTAGCAGGTACTGCAAATATTTGATTGCCCGTTAGTATATCTCCTTTTATCCTAAGATTAGTTGCAGCAGAACCTCCTATACCAACTCCTCTATCTCCTCTTACAAAAACCAATCTTCCTTTTGTACTTGCAATGGATGTTGTATTGGCATTTGTTGTTTCTACCCATGCGTTTGTTGCAGAATTATACGTTTTAAAGGAGCCTCTTTGGGTAGATTCGTCTAACACACCGGCTGCCCCAAACGGACCAGTAGGCCCTGTTATACGAGTACCGTAGCCTGTACTCGAAAGGGAAGCATTGCTCTCTCTCCACGCTTGAGATAATGTAGGAGAAGTACCAGGTTGTATAGGTGTGGCAAGAAAACGCCATGCAGATCTCGCAAATAAATAACGCTCTATATTCACTTTACCTGTTATAAAATTATTGGTAGCATTCCCAAAGTTTGCAGTACCAGTAGCAAGCCTAGACATCAAGGTTAGATTATCATTTGTGTTAATGGTAGAACCTGTGGTGCTTACTCCGTAATTTAAGCTTGTAGATATTAGTAACGTATCTGCAGGGCTTGCCGCTACTGTTATTCCTGTGGTATTAGCATCAATTAAGTTTGCAATAGTTTTACTTACAAACCAGTTTCCCGATAAGCTTTGAGCAGACCCCGATGTTCCACTCATCTGCACCGTTCCTAAATCTGCTTTCATTTTTCCTGTAACAGCAGTTAAAGTTCCTGCACCATTGCTCGTAAATTGTGTAGTACCTATATCAAAAGTACCTTTACTTAAATTAGTAATACCATTTACCAGTTGGTTGTTGGCTATTGTAACTGTATTGGTATTATCAATAGTAAGATTATTTATGGCACTAGATGGTAAAGCCAAGCC
>JANMFB010000120.1:0-3959 GCA_031377605.1 Ferruginibacter sp. | reverse complement strand
GCGCCCGCAGCTTCACCGCTGGCGACGACGTGACGCTGACCATCGAAAACGACGCCGTCTCTGTGACCCCGCGTGGCTTGTCCAAGCGTGCCCGTCAGCAGTTTTTAATTCAGTAATGACAACTCCTACCTCTTCAAATTTTACATCAGATCCTCGCATACGCTACGATAGGATTTCGGCTAGATGGTTATTGATTATTATTGATGTTCCAGGTGGTTCAGGAGCCTTAGCTAATCGATGCTTACTTGCTGTAAGTAACTCCTCAACTATTACCGTAGCCACTACATGGACTTTTACGCAGTTTTTAGGTCAGACGGGTAAATTTTTTGATTATCCAACGCTTGGCATAGATGCTAATGCAGCTTATATAGGTGGTAACATGTTTACATTTGCTGGGGCTTTCTCTGGCACCAATGGTTACGTAATAAATAGGACAAACCTAATGGCTGGAGGAGCATACACAGTTTATTCATTTTTTAATTTGGCAACTGCAAGTGTTGCTGGTCCTTATACTCCTCAAGGTGTTGATAATTTTGATTTGACAGCGACTCAAGGATATTTTATAGGAACAGATGTACTAAGTTACGGGTTATTACAAATCATAAGAGTCAGTACACCTGCTGCTGTACCAACCATATCGGGCAATTTAGGTGTAAATGTTCCTACTACTAGTAACCCATTAACTATTCCTCACTTGGGTAATACAGGTGGTGTAAATGGAAACTTAGACGGCTTAGATGATCGTCTTTTTGCAGCTGTAGTTAGGAATGGACATTTGTGGACTGCACATAATATTGGTGTAAATAGTGCAGGCGTTGCCTCTACTCCAACCCGTAATGGTTCTCGATGGTACGACCTAACTAATCTATCTGGAACACCAACTTTAACACAGTCAGGTACAGTTTTCGATAATGCCGCAACCAATCCAAGGTTTTATAGTATTCCATCAATTATGATTTCAGGTCAAAATCATGCAGCTATGAGTTTATCAACAGGTGGCTTGGCAGATAGAGCAAATGTGGCAACAGCAGGCAGGTTGACGGGAGATGTACTTGGTTCTATGCAGGCGCCAATGCTTACAACCAGCAGCAGCACAGCATATAATCCTCCTGGAGATCCTGGCCCTACAAGAAGGTGGGGGGATTATTCATATGTTTCATTAGACCCCTTAGATGATATGACCATGTGGATTACGAACGAATGGTGTAATGCAACCAATACTTATGGTGTAAGTGTGTCCAAGCTTTTATCCCCACCACCAGCCACACCTGCAAGTTGTAATCCCACCGGAGTTAATCAAGGTTTGGCTTCTGTGAACGTTATTGTAACTGCAAACTCTGTTAGTGGAAGTGGATTTTATGATCCTGGTTCCAATTTGGCTGCACCTGCGATTGCCTTTAATCATATAAGTGCTACAGTAACTGGAGGAGTAGTCGTAAATAGTGTAACTTATACAGATCCTACACATGTCATTTTAAATTTAAACACTGTTGCCGCAACTGTAGGAAATCAAACATTTACAATAACAAATCCCGATGGTCAAGTGATCAATTCAGGGGCTGTTGTACTTCCTATTCGAGCTTCTAATCCTACCGATTATTACAGGTCCATAACCTCTGGTAATTGGAATGCTATTAATACTTGGGAGAGTTCAACTGTTGCTGATTTTTCTTCCGGTGTGGTAAGTCCTGCTACACTTACACCCGCCGTTTCTGCAGCCAGGGTTGAAGTGAGAAACAGCCACACGATTACTGTAACTGCCAATGTTATATCACGCAATGTAGTTTGTTTAACAGGAAGTAATATTATTACAAATAGTGGATTTACACTAACTGTCCAATAACAATACATGTATAAAGTTATTCAACACTGTTATAACAATTTTTACAGAAGCCTTGAATTTTTTATAGCATAAAAGTTAAATACTCAGCAATACAGCTCGTCAATTGAACATATTAAATGATTGTTATCGGAAACTAGCTCAGATATGCAGTTAAGCATAAGTGCGGAAGGGTATCTGTGCTGCTAGTGCAAGAAGGTGTTTTGCTTTGGATGAATAATAAATAGCCGCACATAAAGCTAACGCACAAAGGCCTCGGAGTATTAAGATAACTTGAAAGTTGGGCAACAGCGAAGGCAAAGAATGAAAACAAATAAAATAAATTTTTCTGTTTAATACTTATTAAAGAATTTACTGTTCATTAAAATTAATGTTATGCGAATATTATTTATCGCCATTCCTCTATTGAGTATTTTTCAATTTTCAACCTGCATTTCTAAGTCAAATAACTTAACCGAAAAAGAAAAGCTTGCGGCAAAATTTAAAGCACAAGTTGAAGAAAAGCACAAAATTGACTCTGCGTTGTTTATTGGTACCTGGCAACAAAGTGGTCATACAGGAATTGCTTTGA
Source organism: Ferruginibacter sp. (assembly GCA_031377605.1). Classification (GTDB taxonomy): domain Bacteria; phylum Bacteroidota; class Bacteroidia; order Chitinophagales; family Chitinophagaceae; genus Ferruginibacter. The sequence continues at coordinate 1,548 of JANMFB010000120.1, read as the reverse complement.
TAATTGATGCAAACACGATATCTAGCAGCAGTGGGGCGGGTGAAAAACTCTATCCTGAAAAATATTCATGGGGTGTTGATAATAAAATTTACATCACAGGTAAAAGTGATGACAAAGTATATGTAAATCCCTACAAAGTATTTGTAAGTAAAGATACCTTGGTGTTACAAGGCGAACAGTATATGAGATTTTATACAAGATTTACAACGAATACGAGTGCCAAAGAACTTAGACCTGTAATAGACGACACTACAATTGTTTCCAAAGGAGGTTCTGAAGGAGAGAAATAAACTGACCAGCTAATAGGAATAAAATTTCAACACTAAATTTTATTACGTGATCAAGCTGATACTTCAATAATTAGAAAAGGAAATCCACTAAAAAGCTGAATTGGTTAATGTGAAAAAAGAAGTGAGGAAAGGTTTTTTATAAATAGATCAGCTCGTCGAAGACCAAGGCTCGGAGTTTAATAATTTGAAGGGTGGGCTCAAACAAGGGTAGAAGTCAATTTTTATAAGGGCAAGTATTTTTTCCCTTTCATATCGACAAAATAGCTGTTCCCTTTGTCTACAACTAGATAGTAAATATTTACTTTATTTCTGTTTTTCGGTAAATCTCTTGTTAAGATTTCCTTAGAACTAAATTCTATTGTCTGGATTTTAATTTTTGTTTGTGGCTTTATGATCCATTTCATTTCGTATCTATCAAAAATAGCAGACGAGTCCCCTTTTATGTAAGGTGTATATCCAAATATTTCGGTAGAGAGCAATGGGTAGTTGAATATTTCATTCATATTCTTAACTGCGCCATTTGTACTTATTAAACTAAAATTATCTGCTTCGTTTTTTTTCACAAAGAACCAAGCATTCGCTGTGTCCTTTGTTCCTCTGTTTGCAATGATTTCATTAAAGTTGAAGTCAAAACCTTTTAAAGGGTTTCCTTTACTATCTATGATTCCTGCTGAGCCAGCCTTATTTTTTACTATTCCATAATACTGGTTTTTGTATTGAAAAAGTTGAATATTCCAGCCCGGAATACCTTGTGTGTTGTATTGGTATAAGTCGGAATAATTAATTAATTCTCCACTAATTGAAGCAGTAAAACCTTTAAAGCCGTCACTTGATCTCCTTACTTTGTCGTCTACATCAGGCCCTTTTTCATAAGTGTAAGATGCATAATCTTTTGGTTGTTCTATAGATATGTTACCATTACCACTAATATCTACAAATACACCGTTATAAAATGGTTTTATGTCTGGATTAAAAAATTCTGGATTTTGCATTAAAGGCTTTACTACTATTTTCCTGGTGCTCCGATCAAGGTAACCCCATTTGCCATTACTTGCGAAAGGGACAAGATTTGAAAACTGCCCAGTAGGTACTTCTGAAAATGCATTTTTGAAAAAGGATACCGCAGCAGCTCCTGCCGAATCTGGGTTTTGAGAATAAGAAAACGTTGTTACAAAGAAGAAGGAAATTAAAAAGATACCTTTCATATTTAATTGATTGTGATTCCAAAACTACTAACCGTAATACCCTGAAATTATAT
>JANMFB010000095.1:0-18514 GCA_031377605.1 Ferruginibacter sp. | reverse complement strand
GTTTTCTTAATTCTATAATTGCTGATCTCATCCTAGTTTTTACAGTACCTAATGGAATACTCATTTCTTTAGATATTTCTTCTTGGGTGTAACCATTAAAATAAGCTAAATCTATTATAATTTTTTGATCTGGCTTCAATTTTTCTACTTGCTTTCTTAAACCTAAGGTATCAAATGATGAGACGCTAAAGTTTTTATCTTGCATACTACTAACGATATATTCGTCAGAAAAGATTTTTTGTTGTTTTTTATAGCCTTTACTTCTTAAGGTGTCTATGGTCAGATTACGGGTAATGTTAATCATCCAAGTGAAAAGCCTTCCTTTGGATGAGTCATATTGGGCAAAATTATTCCAAATTTTTACAAAAGCTTCTTGCAGAATATCTTCTGAGAGCTGTTCATCATCTATCATTTTCATGATAGTCCCGTTTAACGCAGGGGAGTAGTTTTCATATAGATACTTAAATGCATACTGGTCCTTTTGCTTAAGCAAGGCTACCCGTTCTTCTTCAGTATATTTTGTAGTTAGTTGCAAATAAATTGTTTATCAGGGTGCAATTTACACTGTTTTCAGTTATAGAGTTTCAATTATAACAAAAAAAATTGAAACTTTGTGTAAATAGCATTACGCTACTTGCATTACTTCATATATAGGACTAAATAAATACCATTTACCAGTAGCTATTTCTTTGCACTTAAAGCGCTTTCTTATTTTTTCACCTTTTTCAAAAATCCTATTTCCTTTTATTTTAAATTTTTCTCCTGCTGGTATTTGTTCTACGAATAATATCCCCTCTTTTGACTTATCATAACTCTTTAAAACCCTGAGTAATTTTTCATCTCCACAACTGCTAGCGGCAGGGTTCTTTATTGATTTTATCAGTGCATTTTTTACATCTTCAGGGAAAATATCTTCAGTAGTAAAAGTTGTAAGTAGAAGTCCAAAATTCATTTTCCATTCTGCTCCATGTGGTTGTACCCTGCGGCCATACTTTTCGAAAGTAATGAGGTGTGCTATTTCATGTAATAATGTTATGAGGAAAGAATATTTATTAAGATCTCCATTTACAGAAATCCTATGGCCTTTGTCTAAGTGAGCATGTCTGTAATCTCCCAACACACTTTTTCTACTTTTACTTACTGTAAGTTGAATTTTGTACTGATAAATATAATTAAGTATGGTTTCATAAGTCCCCTCTGGAAGATAATCTTGTAATGCAGAAAAATCTACTTTTGTCTTAGGCATTTTTATTGTTGTTTACTTTAGTTATTGCAAAAACTTCTGCTGCTAAGTAAATTAAATACATGAACAAAGCTATAAAAACTGCACGCTTATTATAATCTTTACCTATCAATACAACATAGGTTAATACTGCAATTACAGTAGCAAACATTTTTATCATAGTGCCTGCTATCACACTTCTTATAAAGACATTGGGATTGGTATTCAACATTGCTTTTTTCTGCATAAAAAAAACAAATATGCCCAATAGTAAAAATAATACATTAGCACCTAGCAATACATTGCTATCTACATTAAATTTTTTCAAAAATAAATCAGAAGTAAGAATTGCGATGGTAAGTAAAATAAAAATAATAAGTATAGGGAGTAAAATTTTACTAAACAGTTTCATTTTATTTATTTTTTGGTGCTGTATCTTTTAAAATTTTGTAAATAATGATTGTAATAATAAGTAAAGGCAAAACCCATACAAAAATCGGCGTTTTTAAATAAAGCCATTTGTCCAGTTTTATTCCTAAATAAACAGTAGCTCCAATGGCTATTAAAAACTGTATACCAAGGCCTGCATATTTCCACAATAAGTTATTGTTTTCTTTCATTTATATAAAAACTCAGTTTGTATTTATAATTTCCTTTGGCAAAACAAGTTTGTTTGAATCCAAAACCACTATTTTTCCTTTCAAAACTTTTTCTATGTTTTTTAGATACGAATCTTGGTATTTTAGAGCCTGTTCCATAGAATCTGTTCGCAACTTCAAATCCCTAAATTCTTTTATCTGTTTTGCACTTCCCATACCTGAGCCGGGCAAATAATATTTTAATGGTGTGAAAACAATAAGTGCAGATGTAAGCCCTACTAACAAAATGAAAATGCTACTAAGCACTATGTAAACACTAATTCGTGTAAGTTTAAATTTTACTACTTCCTCAAAAGTATCTTCATTCATTATTACCAATCTGTAATGATTCCGAAGTCTTTTTAATGTGTTATTCATATCATGTAAAGCCATATTATTCTATTAAACTTTTACGTTTATTACTGCTAAATTAAACATTATCCAAAGAAACATGTTTTTTAACAGAAATAATACGTCATTTGTTTCTAAATTAGATTTATTGAAGCTATTTTTGGATATAAAAAGAAAGCGAAATTAAACTAAAGCTTAACAAAAAATTTTAATGCTAAAAACATATTATATAAAAACGGTTTTCATTACAAGTATTGTATTAATTTCTTTCACAACTTTGGCGCAACTACCAAGCTGGAGCTTTGATATACTTGGAAAAGAGAAAAAGCCAGAAAAATATGAAGAGAAGTTATTAGCTTCTGAAAAAACCGAAACAAAAAAATTTGGATTAGGAAGGAGGTTTTTGCAAAACACCGTTTCACATTACAATTTTTTCTTCAATGCTAATGAAAGTTTAAAAGCAATATTAGAAAGAGCGAAGCTTTCACAAAAAGATGATTATTCTAAGCTACTTCCTTTTTATTCATTTTCATTGGATAATACAGCTTCGCAAAAAACTCAATTGGATTCTATTATATACAGGGCCACTGCTGGTATACTACTACATGATTTAAGGACAGAATGGGTTGATAATTTTTATCTTCTAATGGGTAAAGCGTATTTCCTCAGAAAAGATTTTGATAGTGCAGGTCTTACATTTCAATTTGTTAATTACAATTTGTTTCCTCGCAAAAGGAAGAATGATGATGCTGACAGAATTGTAGGAACCAATGAAGTACAATCCGGGGTTGGAGCAGTTTCTATAGCAAATAAAGAAAACAATAAGTTTATAAATAAAGTACTTACAAGACCACCAAGCAGAAACGACGCATTGATTTGGCTTACAAGAAATTTTATCGAACAAAATGAACTCGGTGATGCTGCAGGTTTAATAAGTATTTTAACAACTGATCCAAATTTACCAAAACGTTTACAAAACGATTTGCAAGAAACAACAGCGTATTGGTTTTATGTACAAAATATGTACGATAGTTCTGCAATACACTTAGAAAAAGCATTGACCAATGCAGATACAAAGGAAGATAAAAGTAGGTGGGAGTTTTTGCTTGCTCAGATGTTTGAAATATCAGGTAAATATGAGCAAGCTACAGACTATTATGAAAAAGTGTCTAAGCATACTAATAATTTGGAGTTGGATATTTATGCTAGATTAAATAGTGCAAAAATGCTTCGAGCTAATCCTAATCCAAAAGATTTAGATAATAGCATAAGTAGATTATTGATAATGGCTCGTAAAGATAAATTTGAAGCTTATCGTGATTTACTTTATTATTCAGCCGGGCAATTAACCTTACAAAAACCAGATACTGTTGCTGCTATTGAACTCTTCAAAAAAAGTATTGCCAATAATTTAAATGCCACTTTATATAGAGAAAAATCATTTTTGCAGTTAGCTTCGGTTGCATTTGCGCAAAGTGATTATAAAAATGCTAGAGATTATTATGATAGCCTTGGTACAAATATTAAAGGTCTAGATATTGACTCCACAATATTTGAAGAACGAAAAGAAATTTTAGCAAGATTAGTGCCTAAAGTGTTAATCATTGAGCAGGAAGATAGCTTACAAAAACTAGCTTCCTTGCCTGCATCTGAAAGAGAAAAAATTGTAAAGGCACTTCTAAAAAAATATAGAAAAGAAAATGGATTAAAGGAAGATACTGAGTTTAATGGCGTAGACCCTATAAATTTTGCTAACAATAAAAACGATCCTCCAGATTTATTTAAACCCAATGGAGGAAATAGCGGACAATGGTATTTTTATAATGCAAGCCAACGTGGAAAAGGCTTTAATGAATTTAAACAAAAATGGGGTAAAAGGACAAACATTGACAATTGGAGAAGAAGAAGTGCCACAGCTAGCAGTACTCCAAGAAACGGAGGTAATCCTGGAAATTCTGGCGGAAACGATGATCCAAATGCGCCATTAAAAGAGGAAACAAAATCAGACTCAAAAAGAGAAATAGATTATTCTTTTGAAGGATTAATGGGAAATATTCCACTTACAAAAGAAAAAATGGATTCTAGTAATTTTTTGGTTTCTAAAAATATATTAGCGATAGCGCAAATTTTTCAAAACGAATTGCAAGATTATAACCAAGCGATAAAATATTATAAGGAATTTGTAGACCGATTTCCACAAGATGAAAAAATTTCAGAGGTATATGCAGGTTTATCTTTTTGCTATAGTAAGTTGGGGAACAAAACCCAAGCTGATTTCTATAAAAATATTCTAAAAACCAGATTTGCCGATAGTAAAGCAACTAAGATGTTGAATAATCCAACATCACAAAAAATTGATGCAAAAAATCCTGAAGCTAATGCTAGATATGAAAATATTTACAACCTGTTTTTGGAAGGTAAATTTGAAGAAGCACTTGCAGCAAAAGTAAATGCAGATAGCAGTTTTGGAAAAAATTACTGGAGTCCACAATTATTGTACATAGAATCTGTTTATTACATAAGAGAGAAGAAAGATAGTAATGCAATCGCAACTTTAAAAAATATTGTAAGTCTATATCCTACCTCTGCACTTAAACCTAAAGCAGTAACATTAATAGATGTATTAGGTAGAAGAGCATCAATTGAAAAATATCTTACAGAACTAGAAGTAAAAAGAGTAGAAGAGGAACAAGTAATTATTGCAGATAACAATATGCCTGCAAAAGTGATTGCACCGGCATCTATTAAACCGATTATAGCAAAATCGCCCGCAGTAGTTTTGCCAAAAAGAGTAATATCTGATTCTATTAAGGTGCCAGATGTTTATATCAATAAATCATTCGTATTAAATCCTAATGCTGCTCATAAAGTAGTAATGATTTTAGATAAAGTAGATGGTGTTTATGTAGGGGAGGCAAAAAATGCTTTCACAAGATTTAATAAGCAAAGCATGTCTACCATAAATGTTACTATAACAAAAGATGCAATAGATGCACAAAACGCATTGCTTGTTTTTGCAACTTTTGATAATGCAGAAGCTGCTCTTAAGTATTTTGATATAATAAAAAAAGCTGCACCTAATGAAATATCGTGGTTACAGCCTTCTAAATACAGTTTTATAATTATTTCGGATACGAACTTGGAATTACTAAAAACGAATAAGGATATTACTTCTTACAAAGAATTACTGAAAGCAAATTTTGGTGCAAAATTCTAGGCATTGTTTTTGATAAATACACACTTTAATTAATTGTTCATATCTATATGAAAAAATCAGTAAAAATTCTTTGGCGAGTTTTCTTTTATGGATTAATAGCGGTTATGCTATTATTTTTATCTGCCAATTTTGGTTTATTTGGCAAAATGCCTTCTTTAAAAGATTTAGAGAATCCCGAAGCAGATCTTGCTAGTGAAATTATAAGCTCAGATGGTTTATTAATGGGAAAATATTACGCTGAAAATAGAAGTGAAGTTGCTTTTTATGAAATTTCTCCAAACGTAATTCATGCACTTATAGCTACGGAAGATGAGCGTTTTTATGAGCATTCTGGTATTGATGCACAAGCGCTAGCAAGAGCAGTAAAATCCTTGGGCAGCGATGGTGGCGGAAGTACCATTACACAACAACTTGCAAAGATGATTTTAAAGCAAGGAAAAGGAAACATAATTACAAGGGGGGTACAAAAAATTAAAGAATGGATAGTTGCGGTAAAGCTAGAAAGGAATTTTACGAAAGAAGAAATAATAACCTTGTATTTAAACAGAGCTGCATGGGGTAATATCTATGGAATAAGAAATGCAAGTCTTTCTTATTTTCAAAAAGAACCTAAAGATTTAAAAATTGAAGAAGCAGCTGTTTTAGTTGGCATGTTAAAGGGTTTTATTTACGATCCTATTCGCCGTCCAGAAAAATCTATTGGAAGGCGAAATACAGTAATTGGACAAATGGTTGTTGCGCAACAACATTATCTTACTGAAGCTGAGGCAACAAAATTAAAAGCTAAGCCTCTTATTACAAATTACAAATCAATTGAAGAAAATGTAGGTATTGCACCACATTTCCGAAGAGCACTAATAGATGAAATGAAGATATGGTGTAGTAAAAATAAGAACCCTAAAACAGGTGACTATTACGATTTATTTAGAGATGGATTGAAAATTTATACAACAATAGATTCCCGTATGCAACAATACGCTGAGGAATCTATGCAAGCACATATGCCTGGTGAACAAAGCAAATTAAATTCGGCATTAAAGTACAGAGGAGATAAACTTTGGAAGGGGCATGAGAATATTCTTGAAAACGCCATGAAGCAATCTGTAAGATGGAAAACAATGTTGGAAGATGATGTGGATACTGCCACTATTCGAAAGTCATTCTTTAAGCCTGTTGTAATGAAAATTTTCTCTTGGAAAAAGGGAGGAGATAAGCATGAAATGGATACGTTAATGACTCCAATGGATTCAATCAAGTATCATAAAAAATTATTGCAAACATCTTTTGTGGCAATGGATCCTCGCAGTGGAGAAATAAAGGCATGGATAGGAGGTACAGATTTTAAATGGTTTAAGTATGATCACGTAACTGCTATGCGCCAAGTAGGGTCTACTTTTAAACCTTTGTTATATACACTAGCTGTACAAGATGCTGGCTACACACCCGAAACTTATATACCAGGTGGCCCACTTACGTTAAATGGGAAAACAATTAGTACTGGAGGTGGTACTTGTGCATATTGTTTGGCAAAATCAATTAATGGATGTGCCTGGCACTTAATGGCGGTAGTTGGAGTAAAGCGAACTGTAGAATTTGCACAACAATGTGGAGTAAAAGTAAAAATCCCTCCTTATCCATCTATTGCACTTGGGGCAGCGGAAATTCCGATGATTCAAATGCTTCAAACATACACAATGTTTCCTAATAGGGGTTATAATACAGAGCCAGTATACATGACAAGGATAGAAGACAAAAATGGCAATTTGGTACATGAATTTCCCATGGCTCAAAGTAAGCAAGTAATAGGTGAGGCTGATGCATACACCATGGTAAAAATGATGCAAGGAGTAATAAAAGTAGGTACCGCAAGAAGATTAAACAGCTACAATATACCTGCAGAAATAGCAGGTAAAACGGGTACTACCAATGGAAATACTGATGGTTGGTTTATTGGTTATACACCTACATTGCTTGCTGGCACTTGGGTTGGATGTGAAGACCCCTTTATTCCAATTTATAATAATGGTGGTGGTGCGGAAATGGCTGCGCCAGCTTGGGGAAATTTTATGAAAAAAATCTACAATGACACAAAGTATAAATATTATACCGAGCAAAAGCAATTTGTTGTGCCAGTTGAACTTAAGAATGACCCAATTCTTGCAGATGCTCAATTTTATAAAGCCTTAAATAGTGGAGATGCGCCAACAGATGATGATGGTAATTTGTTACCTCCCGATCAAGGGCAAGAGTATTTTGATGAAATGCCAGGTGATAACCAAATTGTAAATGAAACAACAACCGACACGGGGAAAAATTTAATACCTAATAAATCAGGGCCTACCCCAAAAAAGGATGATAAAAATCCTAATATTCCACCAAATAAAACAAATACACCCGCGGTAGTACCCGATAAAAAGAAACCTACTCCTAAAAAAGAAACAAATGATTTTTAAGGATAGATGTTAAAAATAATTTTTAATAAAAGAGGATTCGTTGTCATAAACCAATCCTCTTTTTATTTTATGCCTGGATATTTGTCTACTGTTTCAAAATTGAACTCGTCACGCTTCTTAAGCATTTTTACAAAATTGTGTAAAGATGCTGAATCAGTTTGGCTAAAAAAAGTTCGGTCATGTGCCAATAATATCAAATGATTTATAGTTTTTGTTTTATCGTTATCAAAAACACTATCAATTTGTGACAATAGCAAACTGTCTGATTGTACTAAAGTTTGTGCATCAGTAAAATGCCACTCTAAATCCCAACCTATAGCCGTAAATCCTTTGCTTTTAATGGTATCAGCTGCTACAGAGGAATTTTTTAAATCTGTGTAATTGATGTTTTCTGTACGCCAAATATTGCGACCTGGTGTGCGTACAATATTGTTGGTGAAATGAAGACTATCAGCACATCTTTTAAAATCAATTGCAACAGTATCCGGATAACTATAAAACTTACAAAACTTATTTTCGAATGCATGAGTAAAGCTATGATTTGCAATTTCCAGCCATTGATTGTGCTTCATAGAATCCCAAATAACTTTTTGTTCTTTACTGCCATACACATGCTCTCCTATAACAAACACAGTTGCGGGAATTTGCTCCTGGTTTATGATATCCATAACTTTCGTGCTACCTTTATTTGGTCCATCATCAAAAGTGAGGTAGATGGTTTTTTTCTTTTTCTTTTTTACCACGATAGGTTGCATGTTTTTTTCTAAAACCGTATCTGCTTTCGCAAAATGAATTTTAAAAAAGGATAACTGCCTCTCTGTTTTGTAAAAATAAATTGTGGAAAATGTGATGGTTAGTAATGATGCTTTTAGAAGCATAGAGCTGTTAAAATAACTGCCCGTATCGGAGTCCATGTATGTTTTTATTTTAGAACATAAATGTATGATGGTATTGAATCCGTTTCCAAATTTGAAATGTTATAAAATTATTAAAACTAAATTTTAATCTTCTCCTACAAATTTACAATGGTAAATAAAAGTAAATAAGAAAGGTGTTTTTATCAAAAATGAATAAATAATTTAAACAATCCTGCCGCCAATAATGCACCAATAATTGGTCCTAAAACAGGTATCCAACTATAACTCCATCCGCTATCTCCTTTGTGTTTTATAGGTAAAATCGCATGCATTATTCTTGGTCCTAAATCTCTTGCTGGGTTTATGGCATAACCTGTGGGACCTCCAAGCGATACTCCAATGCCAAGTACCAACAATGCAACAGGTAATGCATCTAAAGTGCCCAAAGAATTTGTAGGTTTGGTCATAAATAAAACTCCGGCTACTAAAATAAATGTGCCAATAATTTCTGAAAAAAGATTATCCATCCTATTATTAATCGCAGGCGAGTTACAAAATGTTGCTTGAATTAATGATGCATCTGTTGTTTCGTTATAATGCTGGCGATAGGAAAGCCATACTAAAGTAGAACCTAAAAAAGCACCCATAAATTGTCCTCCAATATATACCGGCACATCTTTCCAAGGGAATCCATTAAATGTAGCAAGTGCAATGGTTATAGCAGGATTCAAGTGAGCACCACTGCCATGTGATGAGATATATACTCCTACAAAAACTGCTACGGCCCAGCCAAAAGCAATGGTAATTAAACCTGCATTATTTCCTTTTGTTTTTGCAAGTAATACATTTGCAACTACGCCATTTCCCAAAACAATGAGAAACATTGTACCTAACAATTCTGATAAAAAAGCAGACATAGTCAATATTTTTAAGGATGAATTAAATAACCGTTAGCCAATGTAGTGAATATTTTAATTTGTTCTGCTTCCCATAATTTATTTTTACCCATAAAAGTTGATAAAATCTTTGCAACAATTGGTGCAGTTTCTATTGAAGCTCTTGCATCTAAAAATAATAAGCGTATTCTTCTTGCAAGCACATCTTCTACTGTTACTGCCATCTCATTTTGCACAAACCAAATTACCTCAGCCTTTGTGTATGGATAATTAATGTGTATTTTTTCAGCAAACGTTTTATCATTTTCTATCATTTCTTTAATGGCAGCAGCGTCTTCACCATATACTGTTAAATGGGATTCGTTTTTATTTAATGAATAGCCATGTATTCTTAAATTTTTTGTATTGCATTTATTAAATTTTTCTCCCGATTTTTTAACAGCAATATCTATAGTATGTTCCGCCATGTTTCTGTAGGTTGTCCATTTGCCACCTGTAACATGCACCAACCCCGATGGTAATACTTTTATAACATGATCCCTAGGCATTACTGCAGTTTTCTTTTTCACGCTAGCTTTTGCAAGTGGTCGTAAACCCACAAATACTGTTTTTATATCTGCAGAGCTTATTTGCAAAGTTGCATATCTATTAAAATGATTGATTAGAAAATCAATTTCGGCTTTTAGCGGTTTTGGCTCTATTTCTATAGCATCTACAGGAGTATCTGTAGTACCTATTAATAGCCTATTATACCAAGGGATTGCAAACAAAACCCTACCGTCATCAGTTTTAGGAATCATCATGCCTGCCTCAATTTTAAAAAAGTGTTTTTCTACTACCAAATGTATTCCTTGCGATGGAGTTATTGTTTTTTCCGCATGACCATCTGAAAGTTGCAACATTTCGTCTGCAAAAACACCGGTTGCATTTATAACAACCTTAGCTTTTATTTTAAAATTATTTCCATTTATTTGATCCGTTGCCTTTATGCCTACAATATTGTTACCGTCTTTTATAAACCCTGTAACAGCAAAATAGTTTAAAACAATTGCATTTTGTTCTATGGCAGTTTGTGCAAGGTTTATGGCTAATCTGCTATCATCAAATTGCCCATCAAAATATAAGATACCTCCATTTAGTTTTTTAGCAGAAAGATCTGGTAAATATTGTAGTACTTTTTCTTTTGATAACAAACGGGATTTCCCTAAACTTAATTTTGCTGATAAAAATTCATACAACCACAAACCAAAACCATAATACAATTTTTGCGTTAGGGAATAGGTAGGAAGCACAAATGATAATGGGTGACAAACATGTGGAGCATTTTGTAATAGCCTACCTCTTTCTTGTAAAGCTTCTCTAACTAAACGTATATTGCCTTGAGCTAAATAGCGCACACCGCCATGTACCAATTTTGTGGCACGGCTAGATGTGCCTTTAGCAAAATCATATTTTTCCAATAACAAAGTCTTCATACCCCTGTTAGCTGCATCTACAGCACAACCAAGCCCAGTTGCTCCACCACCAATAATGATGACATCAAAATTATCATTAGCTTTTAATCTTTCCAGTTGTTCCCTTCTGTTCATTTATTTATGTAAGTGAATTTTTGGCTATATTTTTATGCAATTGCCAAAGAGGCTTTTACAGCGGTGTGCCAGCCTTTGGTTAATTCATTTCTCTTTTCATCTGTTATTTCAGAGGAAAATGTTTTATCTATTTGCCATTGTTGCTGTAGGTCATCTATACTTTTCCAAAAACCAACGGCAAGCCCTGCAAGATAAGCTGCACCCAGTGCAGTAGTTTCCGTAATAGTAGGCCTAACTACTATTGTATTTAATACATCTGCTTGAAATTGCATAAGTAAGTTGTTTTTTGTTGCACCGCCATCTACCCTCAACTCTTTAATCAAAATATTACTGTCGGCTTCCATTGCTTTTAGTACATCCATTGTTTGGTAAGCAATACTTTCTACTGCTGCTCTTGCTATATGACCAGCTGTAGATCCTCTTGTAAGGCCCGTAATTGTTCCCCTCGCATGTGAATTCCAGTACGGTGCACCTAGACCTGCAAATGCAGGCACTACATAAACTCCATCGTTGGTTGTAACTTGAAGCGCTAGTGCTTCCACATCTGCTGCAGTTTTTATAATACCCAACCCATCTCTAAGCCATTGAACAACTGCACCTGCTATAAATACACTCCCTTCTAGTGCATATTGTGTTTTACCATTTATTTTCCATGCAACCGTTGTTAATAAATTATGGTGTGAGGTAATCATTTTTTCACCAGTATTCATGAGCATAAAGCAACCAGTGCCATAGGTGTTTTTTACCATTCCAGGTTGGGTACACAATTGTCCAAATAATGCTGCCTGCTGGTCGCCAGCAATACCTGAAATAGGTATTTCAGTTTTACCATCCAATAAATTTGTATGCCCATACACTTCACTGCTACTCCGAATCTCAGGTAGCATATTACCGGGTACATCTAGTATTTTTTCTAGCTCACCATCCCACTGACAAGTTTCTATATTGCACAACATAGTTCTACTTGCATTGCTCACATCAGTTGCATGTATTCTCCCATTGGTAAGTTTCCAAAGTAACCAAGTATCTATTGTGCCAAAACATAAAGTACCTTTTGCTGCCATATCTCTTGCGCCTACTACATTATCTAATATCCATTTTATCTTTGTACCACTAAAATATGCATCTACTACTAGCCCAGTTTTTTGTTTGATGATGGCTTCATAGCCATTTGCTTTTAATTGGTCACACAAAAGGGAAGTTCTTCTATCTTGCCATACAATAGCGTTGTGTATCGGTTTGCCTGTATTCCTATTCCATACCACACTAGTTTCTCGTTGGTTTGTAATACCTATTGCAGCAATATCTGCTGCAGATATTGCTGCAACAATTAATACTTCTTTTATCGTTGCCATTTGTGTTTCCCAAATTTCTTCGGCATCATGCTCTACCCAGCCCGGGTTTGGAAATAGCTGTGTAAATTCTTTTTGTGCAACTGCAATTACATTTCCTTTTTTATCAAATATAATAGAGCGACTGCTTGTAGTTCCTTGGTCAATGGATAATATATAAGAAGCCATAAATTAAAATTGAGTGGTTTATAAAAATATTTTGTTGAGGTATAGCTAGTTGACAAAACTAAAGATAACCAAAGAAGATGAATAGTTTTTTGAGGTTGAAACATTATTGAGTGTAGATTTTGATAAGTCTTGAATTAAATTTAATAGTAAAATAGTATGCTATTAGTAATTTTTTAACTGCAATAATTTCTTTTTTTGATTATTTTTTTTGGCTTTCAAATCGAAGTAATCATACCAGCTTTTAATTTTATTTTTCACTATTAACATTTCTTTATAAAATCTTTTTTTGAAAATGTAAATCCTTTTTTCATAGTGTGTCGTTAATGAAATGCGAGCGCAAGCAAAATATTATAAACTTATTTTAAAAATAAACAAAAATAATTATGAAAAGGATTAAAAACTTATTTATGCTCGCAGCTGTTGCAATTGTTACAACTACTGCAACCGCCCAAACTTCAAAATCTGTGACGGTAGGTGGGGCAGCAATGTATCCAACAAAAAACATCATTGAAAATGCAGTAAATAGTAAAGATCATACAACATTGGTAGCGGCGGTAAAAGCAGCAGAACTAGTAGAAACTTTACAAAGTGCAGGCCCCTTCACAGTATTTGCTCCTACAAATGCTGCTTTTGACAAATTGCCAAAAGGAACAGTAGCAAATTTATTGAAAGCTGAAAATAAAAAAACTTTACAAATTGTACTTACGTACCATGTAATAGCAGGTAATATAAGTGCAACTGATTTGATTGGAAAAATAAAAACTGCTGGTGGTACTTTCGTAGCAAAGACGGTAGCAGGGCAAGATTTAAGTTTTTCTCTTAAAGGGAAAAAAGTACAAATAACTGATGCGGCAGGTGGTAAGTCATATGTTACAATTGCAGATGTAAACCAAAGTAATGGTGTTATACATGTAATAGATGCTGTATTGCTTCCTAAAATGTAAGTTTAGTTTTATGTTAGAGATGTATAATGACTTTGCCTTTTGGTGAGGTCATTATGCTTTTAGGGATGTTCCTAATCACTTGGTTTAGCAAAAAAATCTACCGCAAACACGCTGAGACACAAAAAATCTCTATTTTCTAAAACCAAAACGAGATCAATGAATATTCTTTATTTTCTTAATTCTATAATGTTTTAAAGAAATATATTAAGAAAGTCTTTCAAAGGAGGCCATTGGGCCAAATAGTAATTAAACAAAGACGCTCTTAATAGAAAATTTACAAACGATGTAATACAAGCTACGTCCATTGGCAAAACCAAATGCTATTTCAAAAAAAAATCCCCTACCAAATAGGTAAGGGAAATCTTCATATCTTGTTTAATATCTTAAATTCAATTATGCTACTGCTTTACCAACCAACGCTGCAGCTTCGCTAAGCAAAATAGCGCTTTGTACTTTCAATCCACTTTCGTCAATTAATTTTTTAGCTACCTCTGCATTTGTTCCTTGCAAACGAACAATAATTGGTATTTCGATATTGCCAATACTTGTATAAGCATCTATTACACCTTGCGCTACACGATCGCAACGTACAATACCACCAAAAATATTTATCAAAATTGCTTTTACTTTAGGGTCTTTCATTATAATCCTAAAACCTGCTTCTACAGTTTGCGCATTAGCCGTACCACCTACATCTAAAAAGTTTGCCGGCTCGCCACCACTTAATTTTATCATATCCATTGTGGCCATTGCAAGTCCTGCGCCATTTACCATACATCCTACATTCCCATCTAATTTCACAAAATTAAGGTTGTGTTTTCCTGCTTCTACTTCTGTTGGGTCTTCTTCTGTAACATCTCTTAGTGCTGCTACATCAGGATGGCGCATCAATGCATTTTCATCCATGCTCATTTTACAATCCACAGCAATCATTTTATCATCACTAGTTTTGAATAATGGATTAATTTCTATCATACCACAATCCAACCCTACATAAGCGTTGTATAAATTTGTTACAAATTTTACGCAACTTTTAAAAGCTTCACCTGTTAAACCAAGGTTGAAAGCAATTTTACGTGCTTGAAATCCTTGTAACATACCACTTGGGTGAACCAATTCTTTAAATATTCTTTCAGGAGTGTCATGTGCCACATCTTCAATGTTCATACCACCCTCGGTACTGTACATGATTACATTTTGTCCTTTTGTTCTATCCAGTAAAATAGACAAATAAAACTCTTTTACAGGGTTTGGTCCATCATAATAAACGTCTTGTGCTACCAATATTTTGTTTACAACTTTACCAGTCTCACCTGTTTGTATAGTAACTAAGGTACCACCTAATAAATTGCCAGCAATACGAGTAACATCTTCTAAATTTTTTGCAACAGCAACACCACGTTGGTCTTTACCTACAATACTTCCTTTCCCCCTACCTCCGGCATGTATTTGAGCTTTTACCACAGCAAATTTACTTTTGTACTCAGTATTTATGAAACGATAAGCTTCCTCGGCTTCTGCTACTGTATTACAAGCTATTCCCTCTTGTACAGGAACGCCATATTTTTTCAATAATTCTTTACTTTGGTACTCATGAAGATTCATACAATAAAAATTTTTGCGAAGATATGGAAATCAGTGGAGTTTCTTTGAGGTTAGGTACATAAACTTATATGGATAAAATGCTATTTGTTTTCCCCATCATTTCTTCAAAATTTCTTACAAAAAAATGGCGGAATTGTTTTGGTTAAGCAGCTTTAAAAACCTCAGGATACATCGTTTTTGCGGTGGCATAAATTTTTCTTGCCACATTTATACCTGCTATGTAAGATGAGGTGATGATAAAAACCACTCCTAAAAAAACATATTTATTTACTGCGATATAATCTCCTTGCTCATCAAAACGCCAGATATTTATCCAAAATTGGAAATATAAATAACCGAATCCGTTAGGGAAAAACACAAATTGGGTTAACAATAGTTTTCTATTCACTTTTGCAGCGTGTTTACGATCCATTCTTGCTTTGTAAAATTGAAAACCAGTTTGTATTATTGCTAATAAAAGTCCTGCATACAAAATGTATTCCATTGGTATAAAATCTATCATTAATTTGAGGATAAGTAAAAGTGATAAACTTTTCAATAAATTTGGCCAAACGAATAAGGTTTTTAATTCCTTAAACCATAGTTTGTTATTGAATTTTCTTACTTGCTCTTCTTTTTCTCTTACAATTCTTGCAAATCCAAAAATCCCAAATGATGCGTAAACTTTTTTCAAAGCATCTTCAAAATTTGTTTTAGGATTTTGATCTAATTCTTCTTCTATTTTATTTGCAAGATGATCTACCAATTCAACTTGTAAATCGTACCATTTTACAAATTTCTTCTCTGTAAAAACGAAAAGTTCATCTATTTGTAGTTTGCTAAGTGCCATTAGTATGTTGGTTTCAAGTTTAATACCTGTTGTAGTTGAATTATAAAATCTGAAACTTCTTTTAGCTTTAGGTTTGTTTCTTTTTTGCCTGCTTTATTTAGCGAATAGTATTTCCTATTTCTATTACCAATATTTTCAATTTTTACCTCTAATAAGCCATCTGCTTCGAGTTTGTGCAATGCAGGATATAAAGCTCCTTCGGTAAGTTCCACATTTCCTTTACTTAATTCTTTCACTTTTTTTGTAATTTCATAGCCGTACATTTTTCCATTTTCGTCAAGCAACTTTAATATAATAGTGCTTAATGATCCTTTAAATAATTGGCTATTTTGTTTCATTTAGCAAAAATACATAAGATTCTTATGTATTTAAATTTTTCTGCTAATTTTATTTGCCTTAACCGTTATACCCTTGAACATCATATTTTCATCCTTGATAATTACGAATTAAACTTATTTTTGCTCCAATGCAAATCAACATTACAGAACAAGAACTTAATATCTTAAAAAAAATCGCTGTTGCTTCTAAAAATATTGGTGTAGAAAGCTACGCTATTGGTGGTTTTGTACGTGATAAAATACTTGGTCGTGGTACAAAAGATATTGATATTGTTTGCGTAGGCGATGGTATTTTGTTGGCAGAAGAAACTGCAAAACAATTTAATCCGAATCCTGGGGTGAATATTTTTAAAACATACGGAACAGCTCAACTAAAATTTGGGGATGATGAAATAGAGTTTGTGGGTGCAAGGAAAGAAAGTTATATCCCTGAAAGTAGAAATCCACAAGTTGAGATTGGCACATTGAAAGACGACCAGTTAAGAAGGGATTTTACGATAAATGCTATGGGTATCTCTTTGAGTGAAAATGATTTTGGTACTCTTATCGATCCCTTTGATGGGCTAGGAGATATTGAAAGAAAAATATTACGTACCCCGCTTCCACCTGCTCAAACATTTATAGATGATCCACTTCGGATGATGCGTGCCATAAGGTTTGCAGCGCAATTACAATTTACTATTGAAGAAAATACTTTACTTGCAATCACTGAAAATGCAAAGCGTATTAGTATCATCACAAAAGAGCGAATAACGGAAGAGATTAATAAAATTTTACTTTGTAAAAAGCCATCAGTTGGATTTGACTTATTGTATAAAACTGGGTTATTAGAAATAATTTTTCCTCAGATGGTTGCACTTGCAGGTGCAGCGTTTGTAGATGGCTATGGTCATAAAGATAATTTTTATCACACATTGCAAGTAATAGATAATATTTGTGAATCTACCGATGATTTATGGCTAAGGTGGGCTGCCTTGTTACATGACATTGCAAAGCCAGCTACAAAAAAAATGGAAGAAGGGCATGGTTGGACTTTCCACGGACATGAAGTAGTTGGAGGAAGGATGGTACCCAAAATATTTACGCAACTTAAACTTCCTCAGAATGAGAAAATGCGCTTTGTTCGTAAAATGGTAGAGTTGCATTTAAGACCAATTAGTCTTACCAAAGAAAATATTACAGACTCTGCTATAAGAAGATTGTTGTTTGATGCAGGCGAAGATATAGATGCATTAATGAAATTGTGTAATGCCGACATCACATCTAAAAACAAAGTAAAAGTAAAACGCTTTTTAGAAAATTTTGAAATTGTAAGACAACGATGCAAAGAAGTAGAAGAAAGGGACCATCTTCGCAACTGGCAACCACCTATTACAGGAGAAATAATTATGAAGACGTTTAATCTGCAACCATCTAGAGAAGTTGGTATATTAAAAGATGCTATACGGAATGCAATTTTGGATGGAGAAATACCAAATGATTACGATTCGGCTTTTAAATTTATGCAGGAAAAAGCTAAGGAATTTAATATTTAAGATTTAATAATTCTTTTCGGTCAAATCTTTATAATGAATTTCATAGATCTAGCATATCTAGACTGAATCAGCGTAATTTGCTATTCGTTATTTATTTTGGGGTTTGATAAAATATTAAATCTTAAATATCAAATCCTACTTAATTAAATCTTATTTTTAAATGAGCTTTGCATAATAAATTATGTCGCTTTATATTGATAAATAAATTAATTTCGCCCAATGGCAATACTTAAGTTTAGAGCATATTTTCAAGAAGATGAAAGCATTTACAGGGACGTAGCTATAAAACATACAAGTAGTTTTTTTGAACTACACAGCGCTATTCTAATTGCTTACGAATTTGATAACAAACATGCAGCAACGTTTTACAGAAGCAATGATAATTGGCAACGCGGCAGAGAAATATCTATTGAAAGGTATGATAAGGATTATAAAGCAGAGCCATTATTAATGATAGAAACAACCATTGCTTCTGAAATAAAAGATCCCAACCAAAAATTTATTTACGAATACGATTTTA
>JANMFB010000078.1:0-9291 GCA_031377605.1 Ferruginibacter sp. | reverse complement strand
ATAACAGCGATAGAAAATCCCTACACAACTATTTTGGGGCATCTTACAGGCAGGTTGTTACTTAGCAGGCCTGCTTATCCATTAAACTTTATAAAGATCATAGATGCTTGTGCTGCAAATGATGTGGCGATAGAGCTTAATGCAAACCCAAATAGATTAGATATAGACTGGAGAGAAATAAAATATGCATTAGAAAAAAATGTACTTATTTCAATTAACCCTGATTCGCATAGTACAGAAGGAATAAATGATGTGCAATATGGTGTATATGCTGCACAAAAAGCGATGCTAACTAAAGAACAAAACCTAAGTAGCTTTAGCTTAGAAGCATTTGAATCATTTGTAATACAAAGAAAAAAGATAAAACATATTTAACAATTAATCATTGTTATAAAATTAGATTATGTATAGGCAGTTTTAAAAAGAAAGACGTGCCATTTGCATTTGTTTCAAAAGTAAGGTTTCCTCCTGCTTGCTCTGCCATACGTATACACATGGCAAGCCCAAGACCAGTGCCAGATGTTTTTGTAGTAAAATTAGGAGTAAATATTTTTGCTTTTACTTCATCATTTATTCCAGAACCGTTATCAGTAATTTTTATTTGTATCAAGCCATTATCTGCTGTTTCTTCAATTTGAATTTCAGGCATCACGCTTTCGGGTACTGCTTGAATCCCATTTAAAATTAAATTGGTAAGAATTCTATTAATATGTGTCTTATCAGCATTCACAAATACCTCATAAGGAATTATCTTCCAGCTGAAATTTACTTCATTATTTGTCTCATTTAATTCTTTTACAGATCTCAAAACTTCATTAACATTAAATATCTCCGGTTTTGCATTTTCAATATTTGCAAACCTGCTAAATTCTTCAGCTATCGAACTTAGATGATCAATTTGTTCAACTAGCGTATTGGAAACTTTTTTGCTCAATTCTTTAATGTTAGGAGAGTTATCTTCAATAGCTCTATGTAGAAATTGCATACTCAATTTCATTGGAGTTAATGGGTTTTTAATTTCATGTGCTACTTGTTTAGCCATTTCTTGCCAGGCATTTTCTCGTTCAGTTTTTGCAAGTGCTGCAACGCTTTTATCGAGTTTTTCTACCATTTTATTGTATTCTTTTACTAAATCTCCAATCTCGTCATTGCGTTCCCACACAATTACTTCATTTCTTTTACTTAAGTTGAGTAATTTCATCTTTTCGCTTATGATTGAAAATGAATTGGTAATTCTATTTGTAATCATTAAAGCTACTATACCAGAAATAAGTAGGATAAATGCATTGATAATAATTACAGTAACTAAAAAATTTGAAATCTCTTCTTTCAATTTATTTTGAGAAGTAAAATAGGGAATATTCAGATATGCCATATCCTTACCTGAACTATCCAAAACAGGTAAATAATTGCTAACAAATGTAAGTTTACCTATGCTTTCATTTTGATAAAATTGTATTTCATTTAATTTACTTAAATGGAAATATGCTGTTGGATTCATTTTTTTACTCACAATTCCCTTGCTGTATGGCAAAGCAAGTGAAGAAGCTTTTAGGTCGCCAGATGGAGAGTATAGATTTACTTCACTACCATGTACTTCAGCTATTCGTTTTATTATTTTTTGCAAAGCAGTATTTTCTAAATCTTCGTCGGCAGTAAAATTAGCCTGTTGAATCATGTCATAATTTGCTACACTTAATAAATCTTTTCTCATGACGGAAATGGTTCTACTAAGCTTTTCTTTATTATTAGTCTCTGCTGTACTTATAAAAAAAAGAATAGTTGCTACTGCAATAATTAAAAATGAAATAACAGAGAAAAAAATAATTGTACTATGTACCTGTGCCCTAATAGTTAATTCCAAGGCTTTTTTAATTTTACGATACTTAAAAGTAGTAAGCAATAATAAAGCAACAAATGATGAAATGCTGTTTAGAATTATAAAAGCACAAAAAAGATAGGAGAAAAGTGTAATAATTTGAAGCAGTGAATTATTTTTCTTTACAATTACTAGATTTTTGTTGGATGAAGCATGATACCAGAGTAGGCTATAATTTTTTTTATTTTCAAGAAAAAAAGAACTTCCTCCAAATGGTTTTTCATTGTAGTTAGTTGAAAATGGATAATCGTTTAGGCTAGTTAATAATTTACCGTTTTTATAAATAGCATAAGCATATTTATTAGAATTCTCAATGGAATTACTCTGTCCCCTACTAAATAATTCTGGATACAAATTCTCATTAGCAAATTTCTTAGAATTGATTACAATAAAAATATATCCCAACATTGACCCATCCTCTCGTTTTATGATTTTTTTAGAAATAAAATTATAACTATCAAAACCTGTATCATAAAAAAACATTCCAGAAACTGAAGTAGGTTTTCCTTGTGCTTTTAAAATACTATTTATGGAATTATAAGAAATTGGATCATCATTATAAAGTGCTTTTTCAGCATTATCATATACCAATATTTTAGTATTATAATTATCACTGTAAGTGCTAAAGTTATTTTTTATAAGACTATCTCTAATTTGATAAGCTGTTTTATCATTTTCAAATAAATAAAACTTTGGTGCAATTAATTCTTCACGAAAATCTGTAAGAACACTATTTAGTACAAAATCATTAAAGGGATCATTTTTTGTAGCAATTACTTCTGCATAATGCGCTCTATTTATCAATTCCTTCTTCTCATTTTCAGCTATTAATATAAAGGTGATAGATAATGAAAAGAAAAATAGCCAAAATACCATTTTAGAAACTATTGGTTTAGAAGTAAATACTCCTAATAAATCTGATTTTATCAACAATAAAAAAACAATCAACCACATAAGCTCATATAATTCAAAAGCACCAGCAAAACTTCCAATTCTAAAAGATAAAATTAATAACCCCACAACGGTAATTATGAGCATTAAGGGGATGAAGAAACTAGGGAAAGCATTTTTTAAATAGAAAAACACTATTCTGAAAAAATAATAATAACCCAGCGCTATACAACTCAATATCAAAAAACCAATTATAGTAAAAATATTAAGAGAGAAAAAATTAATAACATCGAAGGAAATTTGAGAATCAGTAACCAAAGATCGAACTACACTACCTGCAATAAAAGTATAAAACAAAATAGCTAATGCAGAAAGACTAAGCAATATCCATTTATTTACTCTACCTACTATAAATTTACTTTTATAATTTTCTACAAGATTATTTTTCAGGAAAATTATGACCCACAGCAATAGTAAAACATTAATGAGAAAATCTCCAAGAGATCTTAAAATAATATTTGAACCATAAACAGCAGGATTAAAAAGCTCGAATTGCCTCATCCCAATTATATCAGCAAAGAAATAACTTACTAATCTTACTATAATTAGTGAGGTAAGTAAAAAGAAAAAAGCGTGTGAAAGTCCGCGTTTCTTTTTAAAATTTTCAGCAGCAAAATGAATAAAAATCAAAAACGGAAAAAAAGCGAAAATTCGTAGCCATGCGGTAATCTTATTGTTATCATACAAGTTATAATTACTTTTTACTTTCAAAGAAAATAAAAAAAGGTTTTCACCAGTTTTTACATAAGTGGCATTTTTTTTATCAATATTAATTTCAAAATTTTTACCTCTAATAGGATTTACAAGAAAATCATTTTTTAGATAATCATTTGAAACTACATAATTCCATTTTATTGGTAGTAAAGAAACAATGGTATTAAATCCGATTCGTTTTTTTTGAGCAAAATAATATCCATTTGGCAATAACAACATTTTCTTATCTTCTACTCCAACAACAAAGTTGGTATCTGGCAAAACAGTTTGAGTATTCCAATAGACTAATTCCAGATTATCTAGATTTTTGTACA
This sequence comes from Ferruginibacter sp., assembly GCA_031377605.1. Taxonomy (GTDB): domain Bacteria; phylum Bacteroidota; class Bacteroidia; order Chitinophagales; family Chitinophagaceae; genus Ferruginibacter. Next base: position 5,433 of record JANMFB010000078.1, on the reverse strand, counting down.
CATAAAAAAACTGTGATTCATTATTAAAAAGAGCTAATTCGCTTTCTTCTTGCTTTAGATTATTTATACTATTAATAAAAATGATATCGGAAAGAAAAATATTAAACTTATTTTCTCCTTTATTTATATAGTTCTGTATCTCTTTACTGTAAGAAGCTTCAATGGAACTCTTAGTATTTTTCTGCTTAGTAAATACAGAAATGCTAAACAACAATAAAGTAGTTAGCAATAGATATGAGTTATCTTTTAAAAATCGACTTTGCAAAAATGTAAAAGTCAATTGCTATAAAGTTTAAGTTTGATCATTTTTTTCTTTTCTTTTTACTTCGTTCCATATTTGATCCATTTCTTGCAAGCTCATATCATGAAGCGCTTTGCTTTCTGATGCTGCAGCATCTTCTACTGCCTGAAATCTCCTAATAAACTTGCGATTTGTTCTTTCCAATGCTGCATCAGCATCTACCTGCAAAAACCTTGCAAAATTTACCAAAGAGAAAAAAACATCTCCCATTTCATCTTCAATCTTATCTTGATTGCCAGTTTGTATAGCTTCTTTTAGCTCTAGTATCTCTTCATCTACTTTTGCCAAAACTTGTGCAGTGTTATCCCATTCAAAACCCACTGTCTTAGACTTTTCTTGTAGCCGAATAGCTTTCACCATACTTGGTAATGATTTTGGAACTCCTGCAAGAATTGATTTTTTGCCTTCTTTTAATTTTAATTTTTCCCAATTCTCTTTTACATCCGCTTCTGTAACTACATTTTTTAATCCATCAACCATGGTTCCATTACCGTATATATGTGGATGTCGAGAGATTAATTTATCACAAATACCATTTATTACTTCATCTAAGGTGAACTCATTTTGTTCCTTACCAATACGAGCATAAAAAACGATGTGCAGTAAAAGATCTCCAAGTTCTTCTTTTATACCTTTCCAATCTCCTGTATCTATAGCATCTGCAAGTTCATAGGTTTCTTCTATGGTCAGCTGTCGTAGTGTTTGAATGGTTTGTTTTTTATCCCAAGGGCATTGCTCCCTTAGCTCATCCATAATATTTACAAGACGAAGAAAAGTGTTATTCATTGTTACATTTTATAAAAAGAGTAAAAAAAGAAAAGTACGAAGAGTAAAACCAAAATAAATAATAGCCATAAAAAAACAAGAAAAAATTTAATTACTGTTTTAAACCTCCCCTGTTCATAGAAAAAACGAAAAGATTTATACCAATAATAAAGAATATAAACTAAAATAAAACCGCCAAGGACGTTAAGAAAACCTAGATGAGATCTTTCATATATCCTAGTACAACCTAAATTTAAAAGAATAGCGATGTATGTAAAAATATAAAGATGAACAGCGAAAATAGTATGCGCTACATAGAAATATTTCTTTTGCCTTATATAAATTAATTTTAAAAAAATGGCGAAGAAAGGCAAAGAAAATAAAAACATTAATGGTAAGTTGTGTAAGAATTTTTCCCACAAAGCTGCATTTAATGTGGTCTCATTTCCTTTGTACTTCTCTTTAAGTTCTAATCGCTTGTAAGTAAAAACTTTAGTAAGATAATTATCATTAATCATTTTAATTTTGAGTAATGAATCATACTGTTCTTTACTTTTAAATTTAGAAAAGTAAAACTCATTCGATGAAACACTTCCTTTTTTTTCTCCAGAATTACGTTTGGTAGGAGTTGAACTAATTAAATTATTTAGAGAATCTAATTTTGCTTTTTGCTCCACTGTTAATTTTGTATTATCACCATCATCGAATTTGATAAAGTTATTCTCCGCACTTTTATTAACGAAGAATGCAAATACAACCAAGAAAAAAATAAATGAAGTAAACACATAAAATCGAATTGGATTCAAATACGCTTGTCGTCTTCCTCTCATGTATTCGCTGGATAAAAATCCAGGTTTGAACATCAAGTATTTAAGTGAACTAAAAAATTTACCATCAAAATGGGTAATATCATTGAAGAAGTGAACTATTAATTGCCAAGCAGATTCCTTAGGCTCAATATTCTCTTGCCCACAAACACTGCAATATTTACCATTTACAATGGCATTACAGTTAAGGCAATTAATTTCTATCCTTTCTTTTAAGTGGCTCACAAACTAATTTTGTTAAAAATAATAAACTTTATTGGCTTACCCATCATTAACAAGATTATGCATTGTATTTTTACAAAATATATTTGAATTCAACCCTGATGATATTTTAAATAAAAAGAAGATATAATTTGTAGAATTCCATTTGGCAAAAGCCATAACAAAATCAACACATGAAAAAAGTATCTATTTCCTTAGTATTAATGAGCATTGTAGCAACAACAAGTGCACAATATTATTACAAAGACATTATTAGCAATAAACAGCTGCTTTTAGATATGAAGTCTTATAAACAAAATAATATAAAAAAAATTGTAGTAAAGAGTTTTGAGGAAAATGGAGAAGAAAGCCAAGGTTTCTTTTGCGAAAAAAAACTAAGCAACAATTATAAAACTGCTAAAGTTTTTACAAGATCAGATTTTACTTCTGCCTCAGCGTTTACGTCAAATTTTGATGAGGGAGGAAAGTTATTAAATACCTATGACAGTTCTGATTTATCTATCACAGAAATATGGTACACTTATAATAGAAACAATCAAATAAGTTCTATTCTTTCTTCTATAAGATCAAAAGATGAGGATTTTGTAAATGGAATTACAGAAGAACATATTTACACTTACGAAAATGAATTACCTGTAAAAATGATTCGTGTAAAAAATAATACAGACACTATACCTATTTTGTTTTCTAAAGATAATAATGGAAATATATCTATTGAAAAGGATACCAAAAGCGGTACTAAATATTATTACTACTATGATACTAAAAATAGGCTTACAGATATTGTGCCCGCTACAGAATTCAGTAATAATTTAAAACCTGATTATATTTTTGAATACAATAACACAGGGTTAGTATCTCAAATGACTGCCGTAGAAGAAGGCAGTAGCAATTATTTTATTTGGAAATACACTTATGATAATGGCTTAAGAGTAAAAGAAAGATGTTACTCCAATGAGAAACGATTAATGGGCAGTATTGGTTATGAATATAAGTAAAGAAAAATTTAGAAAATTAAATTATAGAAGTAAGAACTTTCCAAAAAAAATCCCCAACTTTTATTTAGGTTGGGGATTTTTTAAAACAAGATTTGGTAGAAATTATTAAGAATTTTTGTAATAATTAGAACTTTTTTAAAGTGTTCATTTATTGCAAGCATTAGGATAAATATCTGAGTTAGCCGCCATTTATATTTATGTAGCTAACTAGCAAGATAAATAAATGCTACACCAATAGCTCTTACTGCTGAGGAAGAGCAGGAGTCTCTACAATCGAAACCTCCTTTCTAGATGTAATTGCAGATGCAATACCCAAACTATGGTAAAAACGGTAAGCAGAATTCTCTGTTGCTGCAATTCTATACTGAGAGTTTAACATAATGAAGGTTCCCTCTGCCAATTTCCCCTGCAAACCAAGCCCTATAGGGACAAAAGCACCATAATAACCTTTCCACAAACTAGCTCCTACTCCAAGAGTAATAAAAGGAGAAACAGTATAGTTATCTTTTAGTAATTTAAAATTAGCGGTTCCTGCCAATTCCAATAACAAAGCATCATTTCCGGAGGGATTAGATATTGAAGTGGTAGTTGGGTGGTTCACAAATGAACCTGTAAGGGTTCCAGCAAAATCAATATTGTCTGTAAATCCTTCCATATAACTTATTGCTAAGCCTGGATCCATTCTTTTTGCTTTAAATAACTGTTTATTATTTATTACAGTTGTTAGGCTGTTGCTTCTTACATCAGCACCTGATTTATAATCAGTTAGGGCATAATGTACTGCTAATGTAGGTCGTTTCTTCAACCCAGATTGTGCAAAAGTTGTAGTTGCTAATATAATGGCTACAACTAAAAGTGCGCTTTTTTTCATAAAATGTTAATTTTCTTGAACAACGCAAAAATAAGTGCTTAGTTTGAATTTTGGAAATAAATTAACTAATTAAATGATGAGGTTAATTAAATGTTGATTTCTTTTATTTGAAGTGCTTTTTTAACACTACTACTTTTACCCTAGTAAGACCAGATTTTACAAAATCTAACTTTTTAGCAGCTGCCATTGTTAAATCAACTACCCTCCTCATACTTGGATGCAATCTATCATTTGTCTTTACTATTACTGATTTGCCATTTCTGAGATTTGTAACCTCAATCCATGTGCCTAAAGGAAGCGCATTACAAGCTGCAGTAAATTTTTTATGGCTAAAAATTTCGCCACTAGCGGTTTTTCTACCTTCAAATTTCTTTGCATAAAAACTAGCTTGACCATATAAGGTCTTACCTAAAACTTTGCTATGGTGTTTTGAAGTATCTATTAAGGGTTTACTTCTTTGAGAAAAACTTTGGCTACTTATCAAAAGAATAACTACAATAGCAAAAACTTGTTTTATAATTGAAACTACATTAATCATATAATTCATTTGTGCATAAAATCATTTTTTTGCAAAATACTTTTGCTTTAAATCTCTGTCTTGGTTATAAATATCATCGTAAAACTTGATAGAACCATTTACCAACTCACAACTAAAGTAACGAATAAATAAAGGAACTTTATTTTTAAGTAATAAAGTACGATTACTTTTTAAAGTCAGCCAATTTCTTAATGAATCTGTATTATACCTTAACGTGTCTGATTTTTTTAAATTAATACTATCGTTTCTAACCAAATAATCAGCAAGTTTTTGCCACTCTTGTACTCTTACACACCCATGACTAAGGCTTCTCATTCCGTTTTTAAACAAATAACGTTGGTTTGTGTCGTGTAAATAAACTGCAAATGGATTGCTAAAATTAAATTTTATTATACCCAATGCATTTCCATCGCCGCTACCTTGTTGTATCCTATAAGGTATACCTTTATTATATTTAAACCAATTAATAGAACTAGGGTTTACTCTACCACCTTTGCCATCTAATAAGTACAATCCCTTTCTAGCCAAGTAATTTGGGTTCCTTTTTAAACCGGGTAGCATTTCTTTTGCAATGATGCTCGATGGCACTGTCCAAGTAGGATATAAGACAATATCTGAAATAGCACTTGTAATCATTGGTGTACTTGTAGACTGTTTTCCACAAATGATTCTAGATTCTAATGCCAATGTATCTGTATCCCATACCTTCAAGAAATAAGAGGGCAGGTTTATCCATATATATTTACTAGGCATTTTCTCCGGAAGAAGCTTGTATTTGTCTAATGTAATAGCAATAATATTCAATTTTTGCTTATCGCTTGTGTTCATTTTCTTTATTATGGATGTTCCTATTTTCCCATCTACGGTAAGTCCAGTCTTTTTTTGATAATTTTTTACGGCAGTTACAAGTG
>JANMFB010000006.1:0-16338 GCA_031377605.1 Ferruginibacter sp. | reverse complement strand
TTTTTCCAACATTTCTTTCTCCTCATGGTTCAAATGTTGAGGAGTCCATATACTTACTTGTATCAATTGGTCTCCTTTTTCATAGCTATTAACATGGGGAAATCCTTTTCCTTTTAGTCTAAATATTTTTCCGCTTTGAGTGCCAGCAGGTACTTTTATTTTTGCTCTTCCATCTATGGTTGGTACCTCTATTTGGGTTCCAAAAACCGCATCTGGAAAAGAAATGTGTAAATCGTATCCTACATTTAACCCATCTCTTGTAAGTTCTGCGTGTGCTTCTTCTTCAATAAGTACAATTAAATCTCCTGCACTACCGCCACGTTCCCCGGCATTACCTCTGCCTGTTACACTTAGTTGCATGCCTTCTTGCACACCTGCCGGAATATCTACTGTTACTGTTTCCTCTCCATATGTTGTTCCATTACCTTTACAGCTACTACATTTAGCAGTTATGGTACTTCCCTCGCCACTACAAGTAGGACAGGTTGTTACAGTTTGCATTTGCCCCAAAAATGTATTTTGTACTCTCCGTACTTGACCACTACCTGCGCATGTACTACAAGTCTGCATGCTATTTTTATCTTTAGCTCCAGTACCAGTGCAAGTCTCACATTTAATATTCTTTTTTACTTTAATAGTCTTGGTAACACCTTTTGCTATTTCTTCAAAATTGAGTTTCATTTTCACTCGCAGATTGCTACCTCTCGTTCCACGACTACTTCCCCCGCCACCTCTTCTTCCGCCTCCAAAGAAACTACCAAAACCTTCTTCTCCGCTGTTACCAAAAATATCTCCAAACTGGCTGAAAATATCATTCATATCCATACCGCCACCACCAAAACCTCCTCCACCTCGTCCATTTGCAAATGCATTGTGGCCAAAACGATCGTATTGAGCTTTTTTATCAGAATCATTTAATATCTCGTAAGCCTCTGCTGCTTCTTTAAATTTATCTTCTGCCGCTTTATCTCCCGGATTTCTATCTGGGTGAAATTGCATAGCTGTTTTGCGATAAGCTTTTTTTATTTCGTCTGCTGATGCTCCTTTTTGTACGCCAAGAATTTCGTAATAATCTCTCTTCATAAATAAATTTGCTAATTTGCCAATAAGCCAATGTGCTAATTGTTCAAACCCTTATTGTTTGTAATATTTTTTATGGATATTTTTTTATTTACCTACAACAACTTTTGCAAAACGAATTAATTTTTCGTTCATGTAATATCCTTTTTGCAATTCATCAACTACCTTACCAACTTTTTCTTCGCCTGCAGGAATCTCTGTAACCGCTTCGTGCTTTTCTACATCAAATTCAGTATCTATGCTTTCCATTGCTTTAATACCTTTTTGTTGTAGCGTACTTCGTAATTTATTAAACACCAATTGAACTCCTTCTTTTACTTGAGTAATATCATCACTTTGGGTTATTTGTTTTTCAGCTCTATCCATATCATCTGCCACTTCTAATAATGCAACTGCAAATTCTTTGGAAGCAGTTTGTATTAGATCCATTCGCTCTTTGGCAGTTCGACGTTTAAAATTATCAAACTCTGCAAACAAACGTAAATATTTGTCTTTTTGTTCTTGTACTTCTGCTTCAAGTTTTTCTTGTATTTTATATTCTGAAGTTATTTCTTCAGGATTACTGAGATGGGTGTTCCCAGGAACATCAGAGTCGGCATTTATATTCATTTGATTTTCATCTGATACTGTAGTTGTTTCTTGTGTAGTACTATTTATTACTTTTTCCTCCATGAGCTGTATTGTTTTTTAAAATGTGTGCAAATGTACAACAGTCAAACATTTTGCCAATGCTTGTTTTAAGTCAAATTGACACCAAAACAATAAAATTTAGTTTATTTTTAGTTTACTACGAGAATTTTACCTGATTCTATTACTACGCCTGTTTTATCTAGTAGTTGGTAAATGTAAATACCCCTATAAAATTTTTGTTCTCTTAGATCTATACTAAAAGATGCAGGTAAAAATTTGGCTTCATACATTTTTTTGCCAATGGAGTTAAGTATTTGTATAGAGTAATATCTGTTATATCCTTTTTGAAATGCTATTGTAACAATTGTTGAAGCAGGGTTTGGATAAGTCTTAATAAATTTTAATTGTGCACTATTATCATTCGGTGATGATTGAGCAACACTTGTAAAATTCAATCCAAGTAATAAAATTAATATGTAGTATATCTTGTTCAACATCGTAAAATTAGTCAATATAAACTATAAAATGTTCAAAAGTGTTAAAAAATTGGGAACAATAATATTTTGATTTTATCGTTCCCAACTCCTCAGAATATATTTATTTAATTTAATTTGGCTAAAAGTTCATTTATAGTGTCAAAATTGGGAACATCACCTGCACTTTCTAGTACTTCGGCATATTGTACTAATCCTGCTTTGTCTATTACAAAAGCAGCTCTTTTACTTACACCTACCATACCCATACCAGTAAAAGAATCGTAAATACAACCATAATCGTTGGAAGCTATTTTATTAAAGTCACTTAAAAGCGGAAAGTTATACCCTTGCTCTTCCTTAAATTTAGCTAAAGAGAAAACAGAATCTACGGAAATGCCAATTACTTGAGCATTTGCGTTACTGTAACGAGCTATATCATCTCTTACTCCACAAAGTTCCTTTGTGCATACACCGGTAAAAGCCATGGGAAAAAATAATATCAATACATTTTTTTCTCCTGTAAAATCGCTCAATTTTACTGGCTTCATTTCACTATCAAAAAGAGAAATTTCTGGTGCTTGTTGTGTTACGTTTATTGGCATATTTTTTTGTAAAGTTATTAAAAGAGAAGCCCAATTCAAAAAATGAATTCAGGTTTTTGAAATTTGGTTTCAAAATAAAGATGGTATTATTTTCATCATCGCCTAAAAAGATTAGCCAGAATGACTGAAAGATAATTGCTTTGCATTTTTACCTTACTTAACTTAGTTGTTCAAAATAAAACTTTTTAAACCATGCTTTTTAGCAGCTTATAATTATTGTTGTCCAGGTAGATTTGAATAAATAATTCTTATCTACCAATTATATTGATATCTAGTCCAATTGACTTTCGGTATAATGCCGCTATAGTCGTAGTTTGGGCCAATACAATTGGACTATTAAGAATATAAAGAAGGTATTATTAGTGAAGGCGATGTTCGGTTGCTGCAAATTAATAGTATAGCAATTAAACAATAAAATACTGAAACAAAAAAAGGTAAATCAACTTTTTAACAATAATCAACAACATTCAACAATTCAGCAACAAATCACTTTGATGATAGAAGTATTATATAAGTTTATAATTTTTGTATTCTCCTATTCGGTATCCAGTAAATTCCTCTATAAAAAAGGCAACCTTATGTTTAAACCGCATGTTGTGGTATTTGCTTAAAGAAGTGTCATAAGTAAAAACCCAGTTTACTTTTTCTATTTTTTCTTTCATACATGCAGGATGGGTGCCTGTAAAAAGGGCTAGCTTGTCAATATTATGATAATTATACAATGATTCTTGTAATTCTTTTGTAATTACAAAATTGGCATCGTGCAGTTTATTAAAATTGAGTCTTTTTTGTTGAGAAAAAAAAGGATGTTTTACCCAGCCATAGTGATAAATATGAGCATCTATTTTTTTTACTTTTAATTTAGTTTTATCGCTAAAACGAAAGCCTTGTGCATCTTTCCATGAAATAATATTTTTATTATTTCTTATGATGCGGATTTCGTTTCTATACCATTGTTTACCCCCTCCAATGTAATTATAGTTCCCATAAAAATGATGGTATTTGAAGAGTAAGCCATCTACTTTTTTATTTACTAAATTTTCTCTCATAGCTCTACTAATGGCATCATAATCTTTTTCGTGCAGGCATTCATCGCCTTGTAAATAAAAAGCCCAATCAGCATCTTTACTTATTTCTGCAAAAGCTTTATTGGTTTCTATGGCAAGTACTGTTCCGCCTCCAGCAAGTGTATCATCCCAAATAGTATCTATGATTTTTATTTTATCACTTTCTATACCGGCAATCATTTCTCTTGTGCCGTCATCCGAATTGCCTACTGCAATTATAAATTCATCTACAAGTGGTAAAAGTGATGTGATTGATTGTATAACAGGGTAGTCATATTTAATGGCATTTCTTATAAAGCTAAAGCCTACTACTTTCATACATTAATTTGTTGTTATCTTTTGAGAATACTTTAGGTAGATTTCATTAAGTAGATGTAGAACTTAAAAATTGATTCTAGCTAAGATTTTCTTATGAAGTATTTGCCATTAATCTTTCTTTAATAAATAATCAATTTTCAATTTTATAAAATATTAATTATCCATTATGAAATTATCCGTTAATCCTTTACCAACTACCACTAGCCCCACCGCCACCTCCTCCGCCGCCGCCAAAGCCACCAAAACCACCGCCGCTACCTCCACCTCCAGACCAGCCGTCACCGCCAGATGAGCCACCTCCACTTAAGAGACTCCATAAAATTGCATTACCAATACCTGATTGCCCTCTACGACTCATATATGACCCACCGCCACCACCTCCCTTGCGAGATATGATTGCGATAATAATAAAAGCAATAAATATGAAAAAGAATATACTACTTCCTCCTTTGCTTTTATTTTTATTTCTTGGAGTATTGTACTGACCTTTTACAGCTTGCACTATGGCGTCAGTTCCTAAATCAATTCCTCGATAATAATCGTTCCCTTTAAAATTGGGTACAATAATATCATCTATAATACTTTTTGCATTTGCATCTGTAAGAGCGCCTTCTAGTCCATAACCAGTAGCAATATCCAATTTTCGATCATCTTTTGCTACTAGTAATACAATACCATTATTTTTTTCTTTGCTACCGACACCCCATTTACGAAGAAGTTCTGCATTGTAATCTGAAATAGTACCGCCATCTGTAGATGGTAATATAACAACGGCTATCTGGGTAGAAGAAGCATCATCTAAAGCAACAAGTTTGTTTTCTAAACTTTGTATTTGTTCTTGAGTAAGTGTATTTGTAAAATCATTTACAAGCCTCGGAGGATTTGGTCTTTCGGGATATTTTTGAGCAAATGATACAATACTACAAAGTAGTAAAAGGAGAGAAAAGCATATTTTTTTGAATAGTATCATGTTTGCTTTTGTATTATTTACCAAAAACAATTTCGTCTGGTAATTCGTTTTTGTCGTTTGTTTTATCGAATGGAAATTTTTCATGAAGGGTTTTTCCAATAGTAAGGATAGTATCTACCATTCCTTTGGTAATATTTTCTTTAGAAAAATTTGTAATCATTTGCTTTACTGCATCATTCCAAAAAAATTCACCTGTTGCATTGTAAATTCCTTCATCACCAAACAAAGCAAGTTGTTTGTCTTTCATAGCTATATAAAGTAATACACCATTTCTATCTTCGGTTTTATCCATTTTTAATTTATAGAAAACCTCTGCAGCCCTATCCATCGGGTCTACATAAACATTATTACTTTCCACAAAAACCCTCACTTCTCCACTAGTCTGTCGTTCAGCTTCTCTAATGGCGTTTACCACAAGTTGCTTTTCTTCTTCTGTAAAGAAAGGTCGTTTTTTAAAAATGGGAAAAATACTCATTAGAATTTTATTTCGGTTGCTTTTTCTGCGCCTGCATCTGATTGAAAACCATCTTTAGCTTTGAAACTAAAAATTTTTGCAACCAAACTTGTAGGGAAACTTCTTGTACTACTATTATATGCTTGAATACATTCATTAAAATCTTTGCGTGCAATCTTAATCCTTAGCTCTGTACGTTCTAATTGCGTTTGCAAAGTTGTAAAGGCTTTCGTTCCTTGTAAATTAGGATATCTTTCTACTGCAATAATAAGTCTATTTGCAGCACCAGCAAGTTCATTTTGAGCTTCGCTTTGTGCATTGTATCCATTTGCAGAAACATCATTGGAACTTACGTTTACAAAATTTGCTTTTGCTCTTGCTTCTGTAACTTCTGTAAGAATATTTTGCTCAAAATTTGCATTGCCTTGTACAGTATTTACAAGATTAGGAATGAGGTCCAACCTGCGTTGGTATGCATTTTGAACCTCATTCCATTGTAATTTTACTTTTTCTTCTTTTTTTACCAAGCCATTGAATGTTACTATTAGAAATATGCCTAATAGCACAAAGAAACCACCAATGATAAAACCAGAATAACGTTTTTTATTCATCAATTTAATTCGAAAGATTAAAAACTATTTTTTGTTCATATCATCAAAATTTACATCCACTTTTTTCTCAGCTCCTGCATCTGCTTTAAAACCTTCTTTAGCTTTAAATCCAAATAATCCACCAAGTATATTCATAGGGAAGGAACGTACTTTTGTGTTGTAAACATTTACAGCTTCGTTAAACTCTTTTCTCGAATTTTTGATGTTGTTTTCAATACCTTCCAGTTGGCTTTGAAGTTTTTGGAAACCCTCTGTAGCTTTTAAAGTAGGGTAAGCTTCAACAGTTGCCAATAATCTGCTAAGAGAACCAGATAACTGTCCTTGTGCTGCTTGGTATTCAGCAATCTTTTCGGGAGTAAGGTTGTCTGCATTTATATTTACACTTGTTGCTTTAGCTCTAGCCTCTACTACAGCGGTAAGTGTATTTTGTTCAAAATTTGCAGCCCCTTTTACGGTATTTACTAAATTACCAACAAGGTCAGCTCTGTTTTGGTATTCAGTGTTTACGTTGTTCCAAGCTTTTTTTACATTTTCATCTTGATTTACAAGACCATTATAACCATTGCAGCCAAGAAAACCTACAACAACTAATACTGCCAATAAAATTAATAAACCTGAACGTTTCATATTTGTTTGTTTTAATTAGGGTATAAAAGTATGAAAAATTTACATTTTTAGATATTTGTTTTATAAACGGCAGTATTTAGTTATGAAATTAGAAATAAATAAAAAGTAAGTACTTAAATGGGTAACAAATTGTAATTTTGCACTCTAAAAAATTAATATCATTTTCAAATTTTAAGTTATGAGTTCAATTAAAGTTGCTATCAATGGTTTTGGCCGCATAGGTCGTTTGGTTTTTCGTCAAATACATAATATGGAAGGTATAGATGTAGTTGCCATTAATGATCTTACAAGTCCAGCTGTTTTGGCTCACTTGTTAAAGTATGATAGTGCACAAGGTCGTTTTGATGAAAAAGTTACCCATACAGAGAGTGCAATTATCGTAAACGGAAACGAAATAAAAATATATGCTCAAAAAGATCCTGCGCAAATACCGTGGGGATTACATAATGTAGATGTTGTAATAGAAAGCACTGGATTCTTTGCAGATGCTGATAAAGCAAAAGCGCATATTACGGCTGGTGCAAAAAGAGTAGTGATATCTGCACCTGCTACAGGCGATTTAAAAACAGTTGTCTTTAATGTAAACCATGCTATTTTAGATGGCTCCGAAGAAATTATCAGTTGTGCAAGTTGCACTACCAATTGCCTAGCTCCCATGGCAAAAGCATTGAATGATAATTTTGGAATTGTAACAGGTATAATGAGTACCATTCATGCTTATACAAATGATCAAAATACTTTAGATGCTCCACACCCTAAAGGTGATTTAAGAAGAGCTAGGGCTGCTGCTGCCAATATTGTTCCTAACAGTACAGGTGCTGCAAAAGCAATAGGATTGGTACTTCCGGAGCTTAAAGGTAAATTAGATGGTGGAGCACAGCGTGTACCGGTAATTACAGGGTCTGTTACAGAATTGTACTCTATTTTAGAAAAGACGGTTACAGCAGACGAAGTAAATGCTGTAATGAAAGCTGCAGCTAATGAAAGTTTTGGTTACAACGAAGATGAAATTGTAAGTAGTGATGTTATAGGAATTAATTTCGGGTCGTTGTTTGATGCTACACAAACAAAAGTACAAACGATTGGAGATAAGCAACTAGTAAAAACAGTTAGTTGGTACGATAATGAAATGAGCTATGTATCACAATTGGTTAGGACAGTGAAACATTTTGCAGGATTGATTTCGTAAATAACAACATATAATATTCAAAAGGCTTCTTTTTTAGGAAGCCTTTTTATTTAAATTTAACTTATGCCTTTTTCAAATGCTATATCAAATTTTAGAGTTCCATTTAAACAAAATAAATGGCTTTGGTTGTTTAGTGGTTTATTTGTAACAATTTGGGTAAACACGTTTATTGGCACTACCGATATTAAAAATTGGTTTATGGAAAACACTTTGGTTTTTCTTTTTCTTTTCTTTTTAATATTTCAATACAAAAAATTAAAGTTTAGTGATTTAAGTTATCTACTTGTCTGTATATACCTATGCTTACATGTTTATGGAAGCAAATACACATATGCCGAAAACCCTTTTGGATATTGGCTTAAAGATCAATTAAACCTGCCTCGCAATCATTATGATCGAATTGTACATTTTTCATTTGGGTTTTTACTTGCTTATCCTTTGAGAGAGTTATTTTTAATTTATTATAAATTTCCTACTTGGGTTTCTTGGGCGCTGCCAATAGAAATTACGTTATCCATCAGTGCATTTTATGAATTAATTGAGTGGGCTGTAGCAGATGTATTTTTCCCTGCACAAGGAGATGCATACTTGGGTACACAAGGCGATATTTGGGATGCTCAAAAAGATATTTTTTTAGCAACACTTGGCGCAATACTGGCTACTACGATTGTATCTATTTTAAAAAAAGTATTTAAGTTACATCGTAAAGAAAATTAGTACTATTGCTATTTTTTTAATTATATTTATGATGATCCAAAAATTATTACCATGAGCAAATTCTCCGATTTTAATTTTAAAGGCCACAAAGCACTAGTTCGTGTAGATTTTAATGTGCCTTTAGATAAGGACTTTAATATTACAGATGATACCAGAATGACTGCAACCATACCAACCATTAAGAAAATATTGGCTGATGGTGGTAGTGTTATTTTAATGAGTCATTTGGGAAGACCCAAAGCAGGTCCAGAAGATGCTTTTTCTTTAAAACATTTGGTAAAACATTTACATGATTTGTTAGGAGGAGAAACAAGCGTTTTCTTTGCCGATGATTGCATTGGTTCGCAAGCAGGCATGACTGCATTTATGTTGCGTGAGGGCGAAGTTCTTTTATTGGAAAATTTACGTTTTCATAAAGAAGAAGAAGCAGGCGATGAATCTTTTGCAAAGAAGCTAAGCATGCTTGGCGATGTGTATGTAAATGATGCTTTTGGTACTGCACATAGAGCACATGCTTCTACAGCTATTATTGCAAAAAACTTTACTAGCAATAATAGAATGTTTGGTTTACTTATGAACGCCGAAGTGGCAAGTGCAGAAAAAGTAATGCACCAAACTGAAAAGCCATTTGTGGCAATCATTGGAGGGGCAAAGGTTTCGGACAAAATATTGATTATAGAAAATTTGCTAAACAGCGCTACAGATATTATTATTGGTGGCGGTATGGCGTACACTTTTATAAAAGCACGTGGTGGAAAAATAGGGAATTCTCTTTGTGAAGATGACCGCATGCAAACCGCTTTGGATATTTTAGAAAAAGCGAAACTGAAAAATGTAAGTATTCATTTACCAGAAAATTCTGTAATAGCAGATAAGTTTGCAGCCGAAGCAAATACAAAAGATGTACCAAGTGATCAAATTCCTGACGGATGGATGGGCTTAGACATCGGCGGAAAAGCGATTGGTATTTTCTCTGAAATAATTAATAAATCTAAAACGATTTTGTGGAATGGTCCAATGGGTGTTTTTGAAATGGAAAAATTTGAAAATGGCACAAAACAAATTGCACTTGCAGTAGCAAATAGCACAAGTAATGGCGCATTTTCTTTAGTTGGAGGGGGCGATAGTGTTGCAGCAGTTAACAAATTTAATTTAGCAGAAAAAGTAAGTTATGTAAGTACTGGCGGTGGCGCATTGCTGGAATATTTTGAAGGGAAAGTTTTGCCAGGAATTGCTGCGATAAAAGAATAAACTTAAATTTTCTATTCTTTCATACCCTCACACTCATCAATCTTAATTAATTGCAAACGATTTTTTAATTGTAATATTGGCATTAGTAACCTTGTGCGATAAATACCTACAAAAAACTTTCTTTATGTTTTTATAGTCTTGTGCTCATGATAAGGGTCCAACTAAAAAGTGTAGAATCAATTCCTAAACGAAATTCACCTAATGATATAAAAAATATTGAAGACCTAAATAGGCTTAATGAAATTGTGGTGGATAAGCATAATGCAAAAAGAGCACATGCTAAAAAAAACAGGCTGAATAGGTACTATCAAAAGTAGTTTATAAAAAATTCATTGAAAAATGATTTATTTACTGTAGACGATGATGAGGAATAAAATGAAATTTTATTGTGAGTTTTAGGTATATGTTTTTATTCAATAATTATGAAAGAGCCGTATCCATAATTTTTAGACATTTGTTATCTATTGCCTTCAGCATTGCTTAAGGAAATTTAATAATAATATTTTATATGTCTCATATAATCCTTTTAAAAGTTTTAAAGAGGCAATCTTTCAAGCACATTTATTAAACAAAATTTAATACCTTGTAAATCTTATAAAAACCAAAACTTTTATGAAAAAAATCCTTTTTTTTCTTTACTCATTTGCATACTATTCTACAATATTTGCGCAAGATTTAAAGTATTATTTACCGGATAGTGTTACGTACAATAAAGCAATACCTACACCAAAAGATATTATTTTTCATGAACCTGGAGAGTGGCATGTTACCCACGACCGTTTGGTAAATTACATGAAAGCTATCGCATCTGCTGCGCCCGATAGAGTAAAGCTTGAAACGATGGGGTTTACTTATGAAAGTCGTCCACAGCTGTTGCTCATTATTACATCGCCAAAAAACCAGCAACGGTTAGAAGAGATTAGGCAACAGCATTTGTTGTTATCTGACCCTTCAAAATCTGGCTCCGTAAATATTGAAAATATGCCAATTGTAGTATGGATAGGCCATTCCATACATGGTAATGAACCAAGTGGTGCAAATGCAAGTTTGGTAAGTGCCTATTACCTTGCAGCTGCACAAGGCAAACAAATAGATGATTTATTGGATAATGTAGTTATACTTTTTGATCCATCTTTCAATCCAGATGGCCTGCAACGTTTTTCTACCTGGGCTAACCAACACAAGAGTAAAAATTTGGTAAGCGATCCCAACTCAAGGGAGTTTAATGAAGTGTGGCCGGGAGGTAGATTTAACCATTATTGGTTCGATCTTAACCGTGATTGGTTGCCTGCAGTGCATGTGGAAAGCCAAAATAGGTTAACATGGTTTCACAAATGGAAGCCCAATATTTTAACCGATCATCACGAGCAAGGTAGTAATGCCACTTTCTTTTTTCAGCCAGGGGTACCATCGAGGGTAAACCCATTAACGCCACAAAAAAACCAAGAGCTAACAGGTAAATTAGCAAAATTTCATGCTGCATTTTTAGACCGAATTGGATCCATGTATTTTACCAAAGAAAACTACGATGATTTTTATTTTGGTAAAGGTTCTACTTATCCTGATATTAATGGTGCCATTGGTATTTTATTTGAGCAAGCATCTTCCCGTGGTCATTTGCAACAAACTGCAAATGGATTATTGAGTTTTCCATTCACTATAAAAAACCAATTTACTACTGAACTTTCTACGATAGAAGGTGCGAAAGCATTGCGAAAAGATTTTTTACAATGGCAGAAAGATTTTTATAAGGAATCAATTTCAGATGCAGTTTTAGACCCTATAAAAGCGTATGTTTTTGGTGATAAAAATGATAAAGCAAAAACATTTCATTTTCTGCAAATGTTACAAAGACAACAGATAAATGTATATGGTTTAAATGGAAACGCAAAAGCAGATGGCTTCGATTTTGAAAAAGATGGCTCCTACATAGTACCCACTAACCAAAGTCAATACAAGGTTATAAAAACAATTTTTGAAAAAACGTTTAAATTCAAAGACAGTCTGTTTTATGATATTACTTCATGGACAATGCCACTTGCATTTGGCTTGCCTTATGCTGAATTGAATTCAACTCAGTACAATTTAATTACCCAAAGTAATCAAATAGATCCTGTAGAATTTCCTAAGCAAACGGTGATGGGAAATAAAAGTAATATTGGTTATTTGATGCAATGGGAAGGTTTGTATGCACCTGCTGCCCTTTATGAGCTACAAACAAATAATGTATTTACAAAAGTGGCGAGCAATAAATTCTCTATCAATATTAATGGTACAGCCAAAGATTTTAATTATGGAACAATCATTATACCTGCTCAGTTACAAACAGTAAACTGCGATAAAATATTTGAATTACTAAATACTGTGGCAGCAAAATTTGGTGTGAGTATTTATAGTGTGCAAACTGGCAATGTAAATAGTGGGAGTGACCTCGGTAGTAGTAAAATGCTGGCACTAACAAAGCCAGAAATAGCAATGATTGTAGGTAATGGCGTTAATGCAACAGATGCAGGGGAAGTATGGCACTTACTTGATCAGCGAATGAACATCACTTCCACCCATTTAGAAATACCCTTATTTAACCGAATAGATTTAAATAAATACAACAGCATAATAATGGTTGGGGGCAGTTACAACGATTTAAATAAAGAGAAATTAAAAGGCTGGGTACAGGCAGGTGGAACTTTAATATTAACAGAAGAAGCAGTAACGTGGGCTGCACAAAGTGGTATAAGCGATGTTAAGTTTAAAAAAGTAAAATCTCCTGTAGATAGTTTAGAGAGGTTAACTTATGTGGATAGAGAACAAATTGATGGAGCACAGCAAATTGCAGGTGCTATTTTTGTCGCTGATGTTGATCTTACAAATCCTTTGGCTTATGGATACAGCCAAAAATCAAGTAGCTTTTTTAAAGCCAATAAAGTTTTTATGGAGAAAAGTAAAAACCCTTATGCTACCCCATTTTATTATGGAAGCAAGCCTCTGCAAAGTGGTTGGGTTAGCAAACAAAATGAAGATGCTATAAAAAATTCAGCAGCAGTTATCGTAAACACTCTTGGTACTGGTAGGGTAATAAATATTGATAACAATCCAAATTTTAGGGCTTTTTGGTTAGGCAGTTCAAAGTTATTTTTAAATGCTATTTTCTTTGGTAAAAATATTGATGCGGCTAGTGGAAGGAGTGGTGATGAATAGATAGATTAGTATTTATTTTGCGCCTTTAAAAAATTAAGTACCCAATAATGAATTTCAAGTATAAAATTTTTCGGTTTATTTTTTTTATTGCTCTATCTATTTGGCAAGATGTTGTAATAGGACAAGTTGGGGACAGTTTAAAATTTGCGTCAGTTGCTGATTCTACTATTCAATTGAATGAAAAGGGAAAATTTGTAAAGGGTAATTTTTCTAAATTTAGACTGAGACCTTACATTTTACCTGGTGCACTTTTTACCTATGGCTTAATTGCCCCTTCTATAAAAGTACTTCATAAGATAGATATAGATGTAAGAAAAAAAATAGTTTTGGATAATCCACATCCAAATACCCATATAGATAATTATTTGCAATACACACCTGCATTGGCAGTTTATGCTTTGAATTTAGCAGGCAAAAAAGGTAAAAATAATTTTAGAGATAGATCAATGATTTTGGTAATGTCTCATGTATTTACAACTGTTTCAGTTCAATCCATAAAATATATTAGCAAAAGAATGAGACCAGACGGTTCTGAAAATAATTCATTTCCAAGTGGCCATACTGCAGAAGCTTTTTCTAATGCTACTTTTTTGTTTTACGAATATAGGCACAAGAGTATTTGGTATGGTGTTGTTGGTTATGCTGCCGCGGCTACAACAGGTTACTTGCGCATGTATAACAACAAACATTGGCTAAGTGATATTATAGCAGGGGCAGGGGTTGGTATAGCTTCTACTACTTTTTCATATTGGTTGTATCCAAAAATGAGTAATTATTTATTTAATACTAAAAATGCGAATACTGTTCTTCTTCCTAGCTATAATAATGGAAATTTTTGTATGAATTTTATTAGGAAATTTTAGGTTTTTATTGTTGCCTTTTTTTATTAAATCAAAATGAAAATAATATTCTGTATTTCTTCAATGTTAGTTATATTGATAATAATATTTTGCGTTTCTATATTATTTCAAAAACTTTAGTTACATCATTAATAAGAGCGGTTTAAAAAATCGATAACAGGTTTTAAACTTTCAATAGGGCTTTCTTCCATTGGTACATGTCCTGTTTTATCTAAAATTACAAGCGTATCTAGTAACAAATCTTGATGAAATCTTTTTGCATTTTCTATTGGTATTAATAAATCATTTGCTCCCCAAAGTATGAGTGTTGGCTGTTTTATTTTTTTTATGTTTGAGTAAGCGCTTGTTTCTTTCATCATTTTAAATCTATCTACAAATGCCTGACGATTGCCTTCTCTGAGTGTAAGATCAAAATATCTTTGCACTAAGGAATCAGTAACTTTAGTTTTATCAAAGTAAACATTTTCAACACTGGCTTTCGCTATAAACTTTGGTGTTATATATGTAAGGATTTTATTCAGCACCGGTATTCTCCCAATTTTAAATGCGATAGGAACGCTCTTTGATGTTAAAGGATAGCCGGCAGCGTCAATTAAAATTAATTTAGATACCATAGCAGGTTGCTCAATTGTGAAGTTCCAAGCTATTTCTCCACCTAATGAATTGCCTGCTAATACACATTTTTTAATCTTTAAAGCAGTTAAGAAATTTTGTAAAAAAGATGTGTAATGCCCCATAGAATAATTATTGTCGGGAAACGGACCCGTTAATCCGTATGCAGGCAAATCCATCCTTATTACTCGAAATATTTTTTTCAAACTATCTGCCCATGTATCAAACGTATGTAAACTAGATGCTGTGCCATGTATGAGTACGATAATGTTAGAGTCTCCTTTGTTCCCTTCATCACGAAAATGAACCTGCATACCATCTACAGCAATAAATGAAGAAGCAGTGTTAGTATATTTAGCTATTAATACACTTTTTGAAATATCTCTGTGACCAAATAAAATAACAATTGCTATTACAATCACCATAAATAGGATTGAAAAAACTTTTAAAACTTTAATCAAATATTTCATATTTTGTTAAATTGATTGTTTTGTAATACCTATGTTGGTATAAATTTTTTTACTAGGAATAAAGTTGAATTCTTATATGAAAGTTACGTCAACCAATTTTGTTTTTATATGAAATGGACAAATTTATTTTATATATCTTTTGCAGTTTGCATATAAAAGGATAACGAATATTTATTTGAGTATTAGTTCATTTTTTATACTAGCTACAGCGGAACCTGCTAAAGCAATTGTTCAATCGGCTTACAAAAGGATAGCTAAAAAAATGCAATTTATCATGTTGCTTTTTTAAGGAGATGAAAAATTTTCAAACAAAATATATGCAAAGGATAAAATAAAAATTTATATTAATTCCTTAATTTTAATAATGTGTTATTATAACGGACAATTTATTTCTAAGGCCGAATATATTCGTTTGTTGGCTATCAATAAAGAGCTTAATACCCTTGAGCTAAATAAAGCTATACAAAATGGTTTTGAATTTGCCGATGCTGCTATTTTAATACCAGTATTAGACAAAGAAGATTTTAATATTGAAATGGCACATTGGGAATATATTCCACCCTGGTGTAAGAATTGGAAAGAAGTAAAAGAAAGCAGAAAAAAATTTACTACGCTAAATGCAATTGGAGAAAACTTGCTTCAAAGTAAGCTTTATAAGGATTCAACTTTAAACAGACGATGCATGGTTTTATCTACAGGATTTTACGAATGGAGGTATTTTAAACCATCAGAATCAAAGAAGGAATTATCATATCCTTACTATATTACATTAGCAGAAAAAGAATATTTCTTTATGGCTGGTATTTGGCAACCTTGGACCGATAAAGAAACAGGTGAAACTATCAAAACCTTTTCAATAGTAACAACAGCTGCCAATAGTTTGATGCAACAAATTCATAATAAGAAAAAAAGAATGCCGCTTATTTTGAATGAAAAACTTGCTTTTGAGTGGATGTTTGGTAAGTTAGATGATAATAGAATAAATGAAATGGTTAAGTTTCAGATTGGTAGTGAAGAAATGATTGTAAGAACGATTGCCAAAGATTTCAGAACGGCTAATAATCCTACAGAAGGATATGAGTATGATGAATTGCCTGCGTTGTTGTGAACTATTTGATTGAAGAAATAGATATAGATCGATAAAAAAAGACTCCAAGCATTTCTACTCGAAGTCTCCTTTGTACCACGTACGGGAATCGAACCCGTGAC
>JANMFB010000002.1:0-2811 GCA_031377605.1 Ferruginibacter sp. | reverse complement strand
GCGCCCGCTACTGTTACTGTAATTTGGGGTTCTGTTTTACCGGTTACGCTCATTGATTTTAATGGAAAGCTAAATGCATCCAAAGTAGATCTTTATTGGAGTAGCAGCGCTGAAATAAACACTTCACATTTTGATGTAGAGCGCAGCGCAGATGGAGTATTGTTTTCTAAAATTGCTAAAGTAAAAGCAAAGGGATCAGCAAGTGCAATAACTAACTATACCGAAATTGATCCCATACCAGAAATAGGAATGAATTATTACCGGCTAAAAATTGTAGATAATAATGGAAGTTTTGTTTACAGTAATATAGTACCTGTAAAAAATAATTTAAAAATTGAAATGGTTACCAAGGTAAAACCAAATCCATTTACAGGTAGGGTAGATGTGTATCTCTCCTTAGAGTATGATACCAAGGTGTACTTTAATATGTTTGATTTTGGTGGAAAAAGAGTTTACACAAAGGAATTTGAAGGTACAAAAGGATTCAATCTTTTCACTTTAGAAAATTTAGAAAAACTCCCAAGAGCTACCTACATTCTAAAAATTATTACAGAGCAAAATTTATTTACTGAAAAAATTATAAAACAGTAATCTCTTAAACACGAATTTATTTAATGCCTTACTTATTGTAGGGCATTTTTTATTGTACAAAACCATTCCGATATTATTTTTCTAAAACATACAGAGGTGATAATTTTTAAAATGCTAAAATATTTAGTATATTTACTTTATGGAAAATTCACCGTCACAACTGCATCTAATTTACAAATTGGAATCAATGCGCCAAATCATCTTACAGACTACAGACAAAACTGCGATATTTGAGCTTGCGCAAAAGGTTTATGATATAACCTTTCCAGTTCCAATTGACCTATTTTTCAAATATAAAATTGAAGGAAAAAAACGAACCCTTTTAATATTAGCAAATGAAATCCGTACTTATCAAAAAAGTAACACAGAAATAGAAGTGATACAGTTTCAGCTTTCATCTACCATCTTAATGTTGATGTTGCAATTTATTGAGGGAAGTTTGGAAAATATGAGTGATAAATTAATTGAGTTTAAAATGAAAGCAATTTAATTGTAGAAATAAATATCAAGTTTAATAATCCGAAAAAGGATAATATGGTATTCAAACCTAAAATCTTCCCGATTTATAATCGGGATGGTCTATTCAGTTGAGCTACCAAGTAACTTTTCAATTTTGATTTTAC
Organism: Ferruginibacter sp.; assembly: GCA_031377605.1. Taxonomy (GTDB): domain Bacteria; phylum Bacteroidota; class Bacteroidia; order Chitinophagales; family Chitinophagaceae; genus Ferruginibacter. The sequence goes on along the minus strand of JANMFB010000002.1, from coordinate 1,597 downwards.
TTTTCCAAGCTTTTATTTCCCGTTCTCTATTCATTGCTTCCTGTTTAGAAAAGAATGATTCAAAGTGAACGATTTTCCAATCTTTAGCTTTTGCTGTATGTCCTTTTTTAGAGGACAAATGTTTGAAAAGTCTTTCTTCAAGAGCACTACTAGTATATCCAATATAATAGCTGTTTTGTTTTTTTGAATAAATGATATAAGTATAAACATATTGTATTAAAAAGAAAAGAGCAGCAAAAATGCTACTCTTTTTTTAGTGTGACCGCGTTAGGATTCAAACCTAAAACCTTTTGATTCGTAGTCAAATGCTCTATTCAGTTGAGCTACGCAGCCATTATTTTTTGGAGTGCAAATATACATTATTTTTTGTTTTTTAGCTGAACAACCTTCAAAATAATGTTTTTACTATAAGAAATTATAAATCTGGTATAAACTTATAATCCACTTTTACACTTTCCCCTTCCTTTAAATCAACCAACTTTACGAATACCTTTCCCGATGCTTCTGTAGTAGTAAATCCTGTGCGATTATTAGAAATACAGAGTATCATGTAGGGAGCAGGTGACTTATTGTTTATCGAAAAATTACCTCCAGCATCTGCGATTATCCGCATATCCAATGATTTAAGTTTCGCCTGAGATATATCTTTTGCAGTTTTTTTATCAAGTATGTCAAATTTTTCGTTTGTTTCAGCATTTATTTTTTGCAAAATAGCCAAACGATTTGCTTCTTCTGCTTTAATTTTAGCTATTGTATTTTGGAAAGCGGTATATTTCTCTTCAAATCTTTTTTGATGTTTAACTACATTAGCAGAATCACTATAGAGTGTAATAAGCCTACTTACATCATTATTTAAAGCTCTTAATTTTTTGGCAGAAAGAAATGTGTAAATTGATTCGTATAAATTAATATTATCTCCTTCGTATTTTAACAAATATATTTTAGCTCCTGCATCAGGTTTCCCTTCTGCATTTGAATTAAAAGCATGTGTAATAATACCACTTACAGATGTTTGTGCTTTTGCAAAAAATGGAAAACAAAAAACAATTGTGACTAAAAATTTCATTATAAAAATTATACTTATTTATATTTTTCGATTACGGCTACTTTTATTTTGAATTATAAACCCGATAAAAAGCTATCATGTATATAATCCACCACTTTTACAAGGCTTTCAGTTTCTTCATATACTTTTAGCTGCCTATCTGCACCTGTACCTTGCTCTAACATTTTGTGTACGTAGCCAATTGCATTTGCACTTCCTAGGTGTGGTACTACATCATCAATAAAATCTAACAGTTCGTAAATAAGTACTCGGGTATTTACTTCAGATTGTTTACCAAAATCAATCATATTGCCATCTATTCCATACCTGCTTGCACGCCATTTGTTTTCGGTAATAAGTCGACGGTGGTACATCATAAAGTTTAGGTTTTTACTATGCAGCTTGTATAACTTTGCACACAATGCTTGAAAAATACCCGCAATAGCAATGGTTTCATGCGTTGTCATTGGAATATCACAAATCCTAAATTCTACTGTATTAAAAAATGGATGTACTCGCAAATCCCACCATATTTTTTTAGCATTATCTATG
>JANMFB010000400.1:0-5212 GCA_031377605.1 Ferruginibacter sp. | reverse complement strand
CTAACATTTTGGATTGTACCAGTCAGTATGATTTTTCCAATGTACGTTCCTGCACTTGGAATATTACAGATTTGGGGCTTTTTAGACAACATAAAATCACATCTTGGGTACGAATTTTTTCCAAGTTGGTGGAATAAAAGTTTCGGAAAATTAATGACATCAAGCACACACCATAATATGCACCACAGTAAATTTAATGGTAATTATGGCGTTCACTTTCGTATTTGGGACAAACTTTTGGGAACAGAATTTAACGACTACGAAAAAACATTTGACGAAATACAAGACCGAAAAAAGGGCAGCCGATAACAGGGGTTTTGCAAAAGCTGGGCTTCAATGCTAAATTGAACATTTGGAATTCTAATGAACATTGTGCTAAATTTAAACATTCGTACTTCTATTCCCAGCTTTCGCAAAGCCCCAAAACGTTGTGACAAAAGGCGGCTACGCCAGCCTTTTGTACAACGAGGTGCGGCTGCACCGCAGTTGCACAAAGTGCGGCTACGCCAGCCCTTCGTACAACTACGGTTTTGTGAAATTGAAAAACCTTTTCACTATCGTTCAAAATTTTTCAACTTCACAAAGCCGCACCTCGTTAGCAGAAATTTTAAAACCACACCTTCCGTAAAAAAGAAACATATTAAAAATGACAGCAGTAATAGGCATACTTAATAAAAATGGAATGGCAATGGCTGCTGATAGTGCAGTTACTGTAACAGGTGGAAATAGTAAGAAAATATACAATACTGCAAATAAAATATTTACACTATCAAAACACCACCCAGTTGGCATAATGATTTATAGTTCTTCAAGTTTTATGACAACACCTTGGGAAATAATTATAAAACTATACCGAAAAAGTTTATTAAATAATTATTTTGATACTGTTGAAGAATATAAAGATGACTTTATAGATTTCTTAAAAAAGAATGCATATTTTACTAATTCTGAAACTCAATTAAAGAATTTAAAGAATTTTGGATTTTGGAATTTATCAAACTTAAAAGATAGAGTAGCAGAAAATCTATCTGATGGAAAAAGTGAACAAGAATTAGCAGAAGAGTTTAAAAATTTAACATTTGCAGACCTACAAGCTACACTTCAAACATACAAGGAAGGTGATGATATTTTAACTACATTTTCTGACTATACACTTGAAAACTTTAAGAATTACTCTAATGAAAGTGTAAGAGAAGTTATAGAAGTAGTTTTTGAAGGGATAGAATTAAATAATGAAATTATTGAGGCTATTTTTCAATTATATTGGAATTATTTTAGGTCATTAAATTTCATTGGACAAGAAACAGGGCTTGTATTTGGTGGATTTGGAGAAAAGGAAATTTATCCGTCAATAAAATCTATTAGAATATCAGAAGTTTTAGACGATAGACTTCGAGTTAAAGATGACCTAGAAGGAAAAATAAGCGACAACAATAATGGAGCAATTTTACCTTTCGCACAAACTGATGTAATTAATATGTTTATTAAGGGTATTGACCCAGAAATTGAAAATACTTACATTTCTGTATTTGAAAAATTTCTTCTTAAATACAATACCACACTATATGAATTAATATTACCTGAAAACAAAGATTTGGCTGACAAAATTAAAAACGTTGATATCAATGAAATTCTAGCAGAATTTGCTAATGAACTAAATAGCGTAAAACGTGAAAAACAGATTATTCCAACAGTAGATACTGTTTCAATTCTTTCAAAAGAAGATTTAGCAGAAATGGCAGAAAGTTTAATATATTTGACCTATCTAAAAAGAAGAATATCTTCAAGTGAAGAAAGTGTTGGTGGTCCAATTGATGTTGCAATTATAAGTAAAGGAGACGGATTTATTTGGAAAAAAAGAAAGCACTATTTTAGTGAAGAATTGAACAAACAATTTATGGCTAATTATTTTAATAAATAAAATTATGTTGACAACACTGAAACAAGAAATGAAAGCAAAAAACAAAACACCTTTTCCAAAAAAAGTTGTACAATTAAAATATATAGACAGAAATAGTATTGAAGTAATTGCAGAAAATATTACTGACAAAATGATAATTAAACTCAAAAAAAACTTCTGCTAACAGGGGTTTTGCAAAAGCTGGGCTTCGGTGCTAAATTTGAACATTTGTACTTCTTATCCCAGCCTTCGAAAAGCCCCAAAACGTTATAGCCAATGCTAAAAGACAGACAACACAGAACAAAAATTGTAACTTTGACAAATGGAAAATAGACCTATAATTTACACAGTCGGACACTCGACACATCAGCTTGACTACTTTCTTGAATTGCTCAAGGAGTATGGTGTGACTTGCCTAATTGACGTGAGAAGTGTAGCCGCAAGTTCATACAATCCGCAATACAATAAGGAGCCATTGACAAACTTCCTGAAAAGAAATGGAATACAATATTTGCATTTTGCGGAAGAATTTGGGGCAAGACACAATGACCCTGACTTATTAGACGATGAAGGCAAAGTAGACTTTGAAAAAGTTAGAAAATCTTGGGCATTTAAAAATGGTGTAGAAAGAATTTGGCAAGGACTTGACAAAGGCTTTACAATATCATTAATGTGTTCAGAAAGTGAACCTTTTGACTGCCATAGATTTTCTATGGTATCAATTGCATTAGACAAAGACGGTTTTGATGTTAAGCATATTATGAAAGACAAAACACTTAAAACAAATGCTGACCTTGAAAATCAATTACTAAAAAAGTATGACAAGAAGTTACCGAAACCTGATATGTTCAATCCTAATATTTCATTGGACGACCAGCTAAAGGAAGCATACCGTTTAAAAAATAAAGAAATAGCATTTTCACCATATTCAAAACTCCCACAAGAAGAAAATTATGATTAAACTTTATACAATTGGGTTTACAGGTAAACCCGCAGAAAAATTCTTTAACCTGTTGAGAGATGCAGGTGTAACTAAAATAGTTGACACTCGAATAAACAACGTTTCTCAGTTAGCTGGCTTTGCGAAAGGTTCAGACTTAAAATTCTTCGCAAAAGAAATCGGAAATATGTCCTATGAACATAATATTGATTTTGCTCCAACAAAAGAATTGCTTTCAAGGTATAGGGACAAAAAAATGACTTGGCTTGAATACGAAACCGAGTATTTGAATTTGCTTGATATGCGGAAAGTTGCACAGAAAACAGATATTGAAAAGCTACACGAGCATTGCCTTTTATGTAGCGAACATACACCTGAAAAATGCCACAGAAGATTATTGGCTGAATATTTAAAACACGTAAAAGGAGAAATAGAAATCATCCACTTAATAAAATAGCACTATGAAAATTGTTTGCTTGGCTAATTCGTTTAGAGTTGGCGGTCGCTGTTTAGGTGGCATTGAACTTGACCAAAATAATAATCCAGTAATTCATAACGGACGACCCAAATGGATAAGACCAGTTTGTAACACGGAACACGAAGAAGTTCCAACAGATTTGGTTTCGCATATTTCATTATTGGACATTGTTGAATTTCAATCTATACAAGCAACAGGACACGGACATCAATCCGAAAATGTTCTATTTAATACTAATTCTATCCAAACAAATGGCAGATTAGCAATTTCACAACTGGCAAACATAACCGATAACAATCGTTTCAATTTGGTCTTTGGTAATCGTGGTGCAGCAGTTCCAGAACATAAAGTTGGTGAGCTAAATCACTCATTAATGCTTTTAGAACTTACCGAATTTGAAACAAACGAAAGAGTTTTTGAAAACAGACAATATCCTCAAATCAAACTTTCATTTAGGCATAGTGGCAATCTTTATAATTTCCCCATTACTGACCCTTCATTTTTGCATAGATACGGCTTGAATAATAATATATTACAAGGCAGACAACGAATTTACGCATCATTATCACTTGCTGCTCCACACGAAGAATGGTCAAGTAAATTAGTTGCTGGAATTATATTTGATGATGATGCGAATGTTCAGCCGAATAATATTAATGATGACGATTTGCCATTTTAATGAAACAGTATCTACATATAATTCAAAAGGAATTACCATCTGTTTCCGAAGAAGACCTAATCACTCCGATTAGACAAACACATATTGACAGCCTTGATATTGTTGTAATCCGAGTAACATTAGAAAAACATTTCGGCATTGAAGTTTCTGATGCAGTTTGGTATCAATACCAAACGCTTTCAGAAGCATTAGAATATTTTCATACAAACAAAAAAGAAAATATTGAAAGTAATAAATCTGAAACAAATCAATTAACAAATACTGAAAGCATAGAAATAAGAATGCCTCAAATGGCAAATAGTGCATTGTCCGAAAGTTGGTTACTTAAATATTTAGGTGACAAACATTGGTTTTTACTTTCCGAAGGTTTCAATAAAAAATCCTCTGAATTTCAAGACGACAATGGAAATAGATTATACGCAACATTTGTAAGGATTAATTATTCTACTTCAGCATTAAATAAGTTCAAGGAAAACGAAACAATCAAATTCAATTCAAAAATTGAAGGTTTTGGAAGCAACACTTTCATTAGTAGCATTAATGGAAAGAGTTCAGACAATGAAATCAACGCAACTCTATTGACAACATTTTCGATTAGAGTAAACGACAACAATAATGAAATCAATAAAGGGAATGTTGATTTAATTCCAAATAGAATTGGTCAATTATCGAAGACACCAATTTATTTGAACGACTACAGATTATTACGGAAAGGACTTCTTGATGAAATCCCTTCAAACTTTGGAGTTTTTCCAAACACAGACAACGTTGTTTTTACCTGTGAGTATGATGTAAATCTTTACTACGACATCAATGGTGTTGGACTTTTGTATTTTGCAGCTTACCCAATTGTTTCAGACAGTTGTTGCTTGAAATATTTCAAAGACTATAAATCATATTCACAACAGACAATTTATAGGGACATCTTTTACTTTGCAAACTGCAATCCAACTGACAAAATTATCTTCCAATTAAATTTCATAGACCAAAAGGAAAATATAATTAGAACGCTGACATCACTATACAGACAAAGCGACAACAAACTATTAGCCAAAATATTGACAGTAAAACAAACGACCGAATGACAAGAAGCACTGGCTATAACACGGGTTTGGCAAAAGTGGCGGTTCAGTGCTCCGCAGACACATTTGTGGTTAATCAAAGTTTGGTTCTCCGCATCAACATTTGTGGTGAAAATCGCCACCTTCGCCAAGC
>JANMFB010000362.1:0-8859 GCA_031377605.1 Ferruginibacter sp. | reverse complement strand
CACACACGAAAGTGGTACATTGTCACTTGCACGTATTGTTGCAGGTACCGCCACTACAGAGTTTTTTATTTGTATAGGAGATCAAAGAATGTTTGATGAAGGAGGTGGAACTCCTGATGACAAACTTGGCTTTGCAGCATTTGGCAAAGTTGTAAATGGAATGGATGTTGTTCGTAAAATACAATCGGCAAAGAGTACCAGTGATAAGTTTGATAAAATAATTGAAATTAACGACATAAAAAGGTTGTAATGAAATTATCAAGTTTCGTTTTCCGTAGTATAAATAGGATAAAGCTAAAAGGTTACAATAACTAATAACTGCTCTGTTTTATAGATTTAATGTGATTTTAGTCTAAATAATCAATATGTCATGATGTTTTTTTGTACAAATTTTGACTAAAATTGCTGTGAAACCCCAATATTTACCTATGAAAGAATCAATTTAGAAAAAAAACTACAATTTTTTTTAAAAAAAACTACAATTGTGTAGTAAAATTACTATGTTTGTTAAATAATCCTCCAATCCTCCGATTAGCCAATTTCGGGGTTGTCCTCTAAAAGGGAAATTCTAATTTTTTTTATTATTGAATTTTATTAATGAGTCTGACAAGAAATTGTTGACATTATTCTTAAACTTCTATGACTTTTCCAATATCATTTTTTGCTTTATTTCTTTTGAACTAAAAGCTTAATTATCCAACCATTTTAATTTTAAAATGAAGTTGTTGGTTAATATGATTTTAACTATGAATAATCATAATGATAAGTATTAATACCAATTATATCGATATGTAGTCCAATTTACTTTCGGTATAATCCGCTGTAGTAGTCGTTTAGGCCAATGCAACTGGGATATTACGAATACACAGACAGTATAATTTTTAACTCGTCTTTAATTAAACATATTACTGACTAAAATAACTAAGATGAAAAAATTAATTTTATTCGCAGCATTATTCACACTGGTAACTACAAGTAAAGCTCAATTTTATGCAGAGTTTAATTATGGTGTAGGTCGTTTTGGATTTGCTGCTACAGTAATGGCAGATAATTTGAAGATTACAAGTGGAAGAACTTTTAGCATTCAAAGTAAAGAAAAAACAAACATTGGATTTTTAACTGTTGGTAGAAATTTTAAAACAATACCCAATTCCCTAGATAATTATTGGTATATAACTCCATCAATTGGATTTCATTTATCTGACTATGCAGATTTAAATCCTTTGCTAGAGCAAACGTACAAAAATAATGATGGGCATAGGGTAAGTTCATTTGGATCTTTATATACTTTAGAGGCTGGCCGAAGATTATTTAAGGGGCTTGCATTTGGACGACTTTTAGCTAATAAACAACAAACAATTTTATTGATTGGAATATCATTTACCTTATAAATTTATTAACATGAAATTATTATTTATAACATTATTGTTTACGGTAAACATAGCAAATGCTCAAAATAAATTTTTTAGCCTCAGTAAAAGTGAAATATCTGTAATGGCTTGTGAGTTTATTGCAGGGCACAGTAACGGATGGAGAGAGGAAGTTTTATACCATCCAAATGCTTTATTTGAAAGGTTTCCAAATTTAAACAGGAAGTTTTGGGATAGTAGAATAAGTTGGCAAGACAAAAAACTTATACCAGGATTTCAAGATGCTAACCACATGTTTAAGTTCATAAACACAAGCAGCCATCTTGCAGCTATTACAATATCTATTTTTGATAAAAGAGATAAAATGACTGGTAAAGAAAAGGTAAAATATATAGTGAAATCACTAATACTTAACTATGCATCTTATCAATTAGGATTCTTTACATCTTATAACTTAATTCATAAAAATAGAGGTACTACAATAACAAATGGGTGGTAAATTTCTATTTGTATTTTGCTTTTTATCTGAAGATTCAACAATCATTTTTGTAGATTTTCTAACCAATGAAAAGATTAATGCAAAGTCATATTAATATCAATTAAATCGATATATAGTCCAATAGACTTTTACTATAATTCTGCTCTATCATTGCTTAAGGTAAATGCAATTGGACTATTACGAATAGTTGGATGGTATTAAAAATTATTTAGCGTTTATATTTATTGAAAGTAGATTTTTTGACCTACTTATTAATGACAGTCTATTGTAATTTATATCTATAAATTGTTATAGGTTTTGTTTTTAATGAAAATTTGTATGTTAACTTGTAATGCTTCTTTCTTTTAACACATTCTCTATATTTTCAAGTTTTATATTTTTTGCTTTTAACAAAATTAAAAAGTGATAAAGTAAATCTGCAGCCTCATTTTTGAATAAATCGAGATTGTTGTCTTTTGCTTCAATTACAAGTTCTACTGCTTCTTCGCCTACTTTTTGTGCCACTTTGTTTATACCTCTTTTGTATAATTTATTGGTGTAAGAATTTTCGTCGTTGCTATCTATTCTTTGGTTAATGGTTTCTTCAAGTTTATATAAAAAGCCTTTTGAGGCGGCTTCGCCAAAGCATGTTTGCGAACCTGTATGACATACAACACCCGTGGGAGTTGCTTTTATAAGAATGGTATCTTGGTCACAGTCTATAGAAATACTATTTACTAAAATAAAATTACCTGAGGTTTCTCCCTTGGTCCACAACCTGTTTTTACTTCTGCTAAAGAAAGTCACTTTTCCTTCTTCCGCTGTTTTCATATATGCCTCCTTGTTCATGTACCCAAGCATAAGCACCTGTAAAGAAATATTATCTTGTACTATTACAGGAACAAGTCCGTTTGATTTATTAAAGTTGATATTCATAATTATTTTTTAAAAAATGTGCTTAGTTTCTTTTGTTGTATATTTTTCGCATATATCTCGAAATCAACCCTCTCAGAAGGAGAGGGGATAGGTGTGAGGTCGAACATCTATGTTTTTATTTTTCAAAAATTCTTTTAATACTGGTATTGGAATTTCATTAAAATGAAAAATACTTGCTGCCAGTGCTCCTGTAGCTTTAGTTTGCGAAAATACATCTACAAAATGCTCCATACTTCCTGCACCTCCCGAAGCAATTACAGGGATATTTAATTCGCTGCTAATAGTCTTCGTAATATCCAATGCAAAACCATTTTTTGTTCCATCGTTATTCATTGAAGTGAGTAGTATCTCGCCAGCACCCAACAAGGCTGCTTGTTTTGCCCAATCAATTGTTTTCATACTTGTAGGAACTCTTCCTCCATTTACATAAACCATCCATTCTCCATTTTCAAATTTTGTGTCAATCGCTACAACTACACATTGGCTGCCAAACTGGTTTGCAATATCACTAATCAAACTAGGGTTTTTTACTGCCGATGAATTGATGCTTACTTTATCCGCTCCTGCTTTTATTATAGTAGTAACATCTTCCAATTCGTTGATACCACCACCTACGGTGAAAGGGATATTAATTTCTTTTGCTATTTTTTCTACCAAACTTGCAAGTGTTTTTCTTTTTTCATGTGTGGCAGTAATATCTAAAAATACCAATTCGTCGGCACTGTCTTGTACATATTTTTTTGCTAACGCTATTGGATCTCCGGCATCTCTTATATCAACGAAAATAATTCATTTTACTGTTCTACAATCTTTTATATCTAGGCAGGGGATTATTCTTTTTTTTAACATGGTTTATTTTTTTGCCGGTAAGACGGAAAGGCGTTTTTTTATTTTCTATTCTGTTGGTAAGTCGAAAAGTCGTTTTAAGTTCTGCTTATTCATTCTGATTTATTAAATTGATTGTCGTCTTTTCGACTTTCCGGAAATATTGTTCTCTAAAGAAATTCTCTGAGTTGCTTTAAACTTATTTTATTTTCATAAATGGCTTTGCCGATGATTACTCCTTCGCATCCTATTTCTTTCATCTTTTCTACATCTGTAATATTTGAAATTCCTCCGCTTGCTATCAAATTTACTTTTATAGTACTTGAAATTTCTTTGTATAAATCATCTGAAGCTCCCTGTAACATTCCGTCTTTGCTGATATCTGTACAAATGGTATATTTTATTCCTTTGGCTACATAATCCTTTATGAAATTAATTACATCCATTTCTGAATGTTCCAACCATCCATTGGTGGCAATTTTTCTATTTAAACAATCAGAACCTAAAATTATTTTATCAGCACCAAATGTTTCTAACCAAGCTAAAAATACCGTTGGATTTTTAGCGGCAATACTACCTCCAGTTATTTGTTTAGCGCCATTATCAAATGCAATTTTTAAATCCTCATTTGTCTTTAATCCTCCTCCAAAATCTATTTGTAAACTTGTTTTGTTGGTAATTTCATTTAGTACTTTATGATTAATAATTCGTTGAGATTTTGCACCATCTAAATCTACCAAATGTAAATACTGTAAGCCGTTTGCCTCAAATTCTTTAGCAACTTCAAGCGGGCTTTCGTTGTATATTTTTTTTGTGTTGTAGTCGCCTTTACTGAGTCTTACACATTTTCCATCTATAATATCTATTGCTGGTATTATCCTCATTTGTTTAAAGTGTTGTTGGTTTTTATATTTATCGGTTTAGGGTTTAGGAGTTTAGAGGCTTAGTTAATTTCTAGGAAGTTTTTTAAAATTATTTCGCCATCTCTAGCCGATTTCTCTGGATGAAATTGCAATGCATAAAAATTACCCTTTTGCATTGCTGCACCAAACGGAGTAATGTAATTGCAAGTAGCAATCGTACTTTCGCAGATAGCAGCATAGTAGCTGTGTACGAAATAAAAATTGCTATTGCTGTCTATACCTTTTAGTAATTCGCTTTTCTTACAATCAATATTATTCCAACCCATGTGTGGTACAATCTCATTTGGTGGAAATAATTTTACAGTTGCATCAAAAATGCCCATACAAGTTGTTTGATTTTCCTCCGAATATTTACACATCAATTGTAACCCAAGGCAAATTCCTAATACAGGTTGCGTGAGCGATTTTAGCAAAATATCTAATTTTCTTTCTTTTAAATATTGCATGGCAGTACTCGCCTCACCTACACCAGGAAAAATTACTTTGCTAGCATTTCTTATGATCTCTTCATCATTCGTAACAATTGCTTCATAACCCAACCTATTCAGCGCATTTTCTACTGAAGTAATATTACCCGCATTGTATTTAATTATTGCAATCATAAAGTGCCTTTAGTACTTGGTATATTAAAATTATTAGTTTTTGCTACTGCCATTTTTATTGCTTTTGCAAATGCTTTAAAAATACTTTCTATTTTGTGGTGCTCATTTTCGCCTGTTGCTATAATATTTAAATTACATTTTGCATTGTCACTAAATGATTTAAAAAAGTGCATAAACATTTCTGTTGGCATTTCTCCTATTTTTTCTCTGGTAAATGTTGCATCCCAAACCAACCAAGGTCTACCGCCAAAATCAATAGCGACTTGCGATAAACAATCATCCATTGGCAAGAGAAAACCATAGCGCTCAATACTTTTTTTACTACCCAGTGCTTTCAAAAATGTTTCACCCAACGTGATAGCAACGTCTTCTATTGTGTGGTGTTCATCAATATGTAAATCACCCTCTACTTTTACGGATAAATCCAAATTGCCATGTTTTGCTATCTGCTCCAGCATGTGGTCAAAAAAGCCAAGCCCTGTATCCATAATAGATTTTCCTGTACCATCTAAATTGAGTGTAACTGAAATATTTGTTTCATTTGTTTTTCTTACTACAGTTGCAATGCGTTGTTCTGCTTTTAGAAAATTATATATAGCTAACCAACTAGTTGTACTCAATACTGCTTCACTATCATTTTCTTTGTTCAAAAAAATAGCTTTACAACCAAGATTTTTTGCTAGCTCTACATCAGTTTTTCTATCTCCAATTACAAAAGAATTTGCAAGGTCATAATTACCCTTCATGTAATGTGTAAGCATACCTGTGCGTGGCTTGCGAGTGGGAGCATTATCTGCAGGGAAAGATTTGTCAATTAATACTTCTGCAAATTTGATACCTTCATTTTCAAAAGCCTCTATGATTTTTTTTTGTGCAGGCCAAAAGGTATCTAGCGGAAAAGATGAAGTACCAAGGCCATCTTGGTTCGTTACCATTACCAATTCATAATCCATTTCTTGCACAACACGTGCAAGATTCTGAAACACACCAGGGTAGAATGTTAACTTTTCTAAACTGTCTAATTGCTTGTCTATTGGCGGTTCTATTACCAATGTATCGTCTCTATCTATGAATAAGATTTTTTTCATGAATTAAATGTTTTTTAAAGATTCAATTAAAATTTTGTTTTCTGCTTCAGTCCCCACAGTAATGCGAATACAATTTTTAATAACACTATTTCTATTTCTGGTAATTACTGTTTCTGCTATTAGTTTTTGATATACTTCATCAGCATTTGTTACTTGTATTAAAATAAAATTTGCGTCTGTAGCGTAAATTTTTTCTATAATTTTTATGTTATCAAAGGCATCTAATAGAATTTTTCTTTGCTCAAGAATAATTTGTTTTCTTTCTTCAAATAAAGCTACATTATTTAAGGCTTCAATAGCAGCTTGCTGATTTAGCATACTTACATTGTATGGAGGTTTTACTTTATTGTATAAATCAGTTATAGCTTTATTAGCGTAAGCAGTGCCAACCCTACTTGCAGCTAATCCCCATGCTTTGCTAAAAGTTTGTGAAACAATCAAATTTGGGAAACGTTCTATTTTTTCTATAAATGAACTGCTAGTGCTGAAATCAATATATGCCTCATCTACAAAAACAATTCCTTTAAATTTCTCAAGAATTGTTTCAATACCATTAATATTATTCGCAGTTGGATTATTAGGCGAACAAATAAATATTAATTTCAAATGTTTATCTGTTATAAAGGTATCTAAAGCATCTAAATCTATTTGAAAATTATCCAACAAAGGAATTTTTATCAATTCTACATTATTAATGGCGGCAGACACATCATACATGCCATAGGTAGGTGAGAAGGTAAGTGCTTTGTCTTTGCCCGGCTCACAAAAAGTACGATAGGCAATATCAATCACTTCATCACTTCCATTTCCAATAAAAATATTTTCTACAGCAATTCCTTTTCTATCGCTTAATTTTTCTTTTAACTTTCTTTGGTATGGGTCAGGATAACGATTTAGTGTTCCAAATGGATTTTCATTGGCATCTAAAAAAATACCTTCATCGCCTTTATATTCATCTCTTGCACTTGAATATGGTTTTAGGGAAAGAATATTTTTACGCACTATTTTTTCTAAATCAAACATGATTATAAATTTTTTAAACGAATAGTTACAGCATTTTTGTGAGCAATCAAACCCTCTGCCTCTGCCATCAATTCTACAGCAGAGCCAATATTTTGTAATCCTTCTTTTGTTACAGATTGAAATGTAATTTTCTTTACAAAACTATCTAGCGAAACACCACTGTAATTTCTGGCATATCCATTTGTAGGCAACGTATGGTTGGTTCCACTTGCGTAATCACCTAAACTTTCACAACCATAGGCACCCAAAAAAACCGATCCCGCGTTGCTTATTTGGTTTGTATAATTTTCTGAATTGGTTATGTTTAAAATCAAATGCTCGGGTGCGTAAATATTGCTAAAATCAATACACTCATTTATATCTTTTAGTAAAATGGCTTTGCTGTTTTCCAGAGCTTGTAGGGCTAAGTCTTTTCTGGGTAGCAATAAAACTTGCTTGGCTATTTCATTAAGTGTTTTATCAATTAGTGCTTCATCATTGGCCAATAAAATTACTTGGCTATCGGTACCATGTTCTGCTTGAGATAAAAGATCAGCAGCTACAAACGCTGGACTACTGTTAGCGTCCGCAATAACTAGTACTTCGCTTGGTCCGGCTGGCATATCTATTGCAACTCCGTAGTTTAATGCCATTTGTTTTGCTGCTGTTACATATTGGTTACCCGGACCAAAGATTTTATAAACACACGGTATAGTTTCTGTTCCAAAAGTCATTGCTGCAATGGCTTGAACACCTCCAACTTTAAATATTTTAGTGATACCTAGTAATGATGCAGTATATAAAATTGCTGGGTTTACATTACCATTTTTATCAGGCGGTGTACATAGCACTATTTCTTTGCAACCTGCAATACTAGCAGGAATGCCAAGCATCAAAATAGTAGAAAACAAAGGGGCTGTACCTCCAGGAATATAAATCCCCACTTTATCTATAGCTCTGCTTTCTCTCCAACAAGTAACGCCATTGGTTGTTTCAATTTTTTCGGATTTTTCTATTTGGGCGTTGTGAAAATTTGTAATGTTTTCTTTAGCTAATTCTATTGATGCTTTTAATGCTGCAGAAACCAAGCCATGAGCATAGATAATTTCTTCATTGGTTACACACAAAGAACCTAGCGTGACTTTGTCGAATTTTTCGCAATATAATAACACCGCTGCATCTTTATTTTTGGCTACATCCACAAAAACGGTTCTTACAAGTTCATCTAAACTAACTTTTTCCGCAACTGGTCTTGTAGAAAGTTCATTCCAATTTTCCTTATATGGATTTAATATTTTTTTCATTTAATAGGTTTACTTTTT
The DNA here is from genome assembly GCA_031377605.1 of Ferruginibacter sp. Taxonomy (GTDB): domain Bacteria; phylum Bacteroidota; class Bacteroidia; order Chitinophagales; family Chitinophagaceae; genus Ferruginibacter. The sequence continues at coordinate 313 of JANMFB010000362.1, read as the reverse complement.
TTATTTTAATCAGAATGTACACTTTACTTATCCTATTTTATCATCTTTTCAATAGGTATTACTAAAATTCCTTCTGCACCCAGATCTTTTAATTTGTCTATTACTGTCCAAAATTCATCTTCTTTTACTACAGAATGAATACTGCTCCAACCTGCCTCTACCAATGGTAAAACTGTTGGAGATTTCATGCCCGGCAGCATAGCAGTAATGGCAGGAATAGCTTCATTAGGAGCATTCAAGAGAATATATTTATTTTCTTGAGATGCTAATACCGCTTTTATCCTGAACAATAGTTTGTCTAAAATTGCCTTCT
>JANMFB010000331.1:0-9214 GCA_031377605.1 Ferruginibacter sp. | reverse complement strand
CTAAAATAAACGCAAATAACAAATAGAGATTAATCAGATAAATAGCTTTTCATGAAAGGCGAAATCATATTAAACATTAAAACAAAAATATTTTTTAGTTACAAATTTCGTATCTGAAATAATTAAGAGTATCCTATCTTTGATAATATGGTCCATAACAAAAAATCAGTTGTCATTATTGGTCCTGCTTATCCACTTCGTGGCGGTTTAGCTACTTTTGATGAGAGAATGGCAAGGGCATTTAATGAAGAAAATTTCGCTACAACTATTTACACATTTAGTTTACAGTACCCAAGCTTTTTGTTCCCCGGAACAACTCAGTTTAGTACCGACCCTCCACCTAATGCACTAGATATATTCGTAAAAATAAATTCCGTAAATCCTTTCAATTGGATAAAAGTAGGCAACGAGTTAAAGAATATAAAGCCAGATATTATTATTGTTCGTTACTGGTTGCCGTTCATGGGACCTTGCCTTGGCACTATATTAAGACAAGTTAAAAAAAATAAGCACACCAAAATAATTTGCATTGCAGACAATATTATTCCGCATGAGCAAAAAATTATTGACAAGCCTTTTACTAAATACTTTGTAAAACCAATAGATGCTTTTGTAACAATGAGCGATAAAGTGATGGAAGATTTACGCCTATTTACTCAAAAAAAAGCGATAAAAATTATTCATCCTTTGTACGATAATTTTGGAAATGCGATCTCAAAAAAAGAAGCACAAGAATTTCTACAAATTAATACTTCAAAAAAAACCTTACTATTCTTTGGATTCATTAGGCACTATAAAGGCTTGGATATTTTATTAAATGCATTAAAGATCATAAAAGAAAAAAATAACTCATTTTACCATAGCTTACAATTAATCATTGCCGGCGAATACTATGAAGATTCTAAAAAATATACTTCATTTATTATCGAAAATAAACTAAAAGATGTTGTTGTGCAAAAAACAAATTTCATTCCAGATAGTGAAGTGAAATATTATTTGTGTGCTGCAGATGTGGTAATACAACCATATAGGAATGCCACCCAAAGTGGTGTAACCCCACTTGCTTATCATTTTGAAAAACCAATGATAGTGACTAATGTAGGTGCATTAGCTAGCAATGTACCCCATAAAAAAGTAGGCTTGGTTTGTGAACCTAATGCAACTGATATTGCAAATGCGATTGAAGAATTTTTTACACTAAATTACAATGCCTTTTTAGACAACATTAAGGAGGAAAAGAAAAAATACAGTTGGGATAAACTAGTAAAATCAATCTTAAATTTGTGTGATGATAATTAGAAGTAAATCCCCTTTGCGCATTGGTCTTGCAGGTGGCGGTACCGATGTGAGTCCTTATAGCGACCTCCATGGTGGTGCAATATTAAATGCTACAATTTCTTTGTATGCATATTGTACAATAGAAACAAATAATTCAAATACGATTCAAATAATTGCGGCGGACAGACATGAGGTAGAAAACTATCCGGTACAAAGTAACTTACCAATAAATGGTACGCTAGACCTTGCAAAAGGTGTTTACAATCATTTACAAAAAAATTACAAATTTGCTACAACCGGATTTATGCTAACTACCTTTGTAGATGCTCCAGCGGGATCAGGGTTAGGTACTTCCTCTACTTTAGTAGTTGCTATATTAGGCGCTTTTGTAGAAATGCTAAAATTGCCGCTTGGAGATTATGAAATAGCACAATTAGCATTTAGTATTGAAAGAAATGATTTGCAACTTGCAGGAGGGAAGCAAGATCAATATGCGGCAACTTTTGGAGGAGTAAATTTTATGGAGTTTTTCAATAACAATAGAGTAATTGTAAACCCTTTGCGAATAAGAGAAAGATATTTACACGAATTAGAGAATAATTTAGTTTTATTTTTTACTGCCACAAGTAGAGAAAGTGCAACCATCATTAAAGAACAACAAGAAAATGTAAGTGCAAAGAAAGCAGATTCGATTGAAGCTATGCACCAACTAAAAACCCAAGCTTCGCAAATGAAAGAAGCCTTGCTAACAGGTAACCTAGATGAGATAGGCAAAATATTAGATTTTGGCTTTGAACAAAAAAGAAAAATGGCAAAAAATATAAGCAATAGGCTAATTGAGGATATTTATAACGCTGCAAAAAAAGCCGGAGCTACAGGCGGAAAAATAAGCGGTGCTGGCGGTGGTGGGTTTATGATTTTTTATTGCCCTGGCACTACTCGTTATGAGGTAATAAAGGCGCTCGAACAATTTAACGGTGAAGTAAAAAACTATACATTTGTAGAAAAAGGACTAATGAGTTGGACTAACTATTAATCAACCCATTTGTCAAATCAAATTTATTTATTACCCATTATGAATTTATCGATTAAATCAGCAAGGTTTTTCAAGAAAGTTTTTCTTTTGCTTAAATTACATGTTATATTTTCTCCTTTTGAAAATATATTTAGGAATGCTGCCTATTTATCTCGTTTATCAAAATTTGCATACGAGCATAAAAATAAAATTGCGTTCAACGATTTCCCTTTAAAAAAATTTGATTACAATAAAAGAGAGAAGCTTTACCAATTTTTACTTGATACAGAAATAAAAGACACTGAAATAGAATATTTAGAGTTTGGCGTTTGTGGGGGACACTCTTTTCAATGGTGGGTAGATCATCATAAAAATAGCAATAGTACTTTTCATGGTTTTGATACATTTGAAGGTTTACCTGAGGATTGGGGACCATTTAAAAAAGGTGACATGGGAACAAATTCTTTAACACCAGATATTAAAGACAGTAGGGTACAATTTTACAAAGGGTTGTTTCAACAAACATTACCAAATTTTGTAAAAGAGCTAAGTATTTCCAAAAAGAAAATAATACATATGGATGCGGATTTGTATTCCTCTACTTTGTTTGTGCTAACGTCATTAGCCCCATATCTTCAAAAAGGAGATATTATTTTATTTGATGAATTTTTAATACCTACCCACGAATTTTTAGCCTACGATAATTTTATCAAATCATACTACATAAATTTAGAATTAATAGCTGCTGCAAATAATTATTACTTCACTGCTTTCAAAGTATCATAGAAAATGACAAAACAAATCACTGACATCATTCAAGCATCCATAAATACAAAAGAGCAGATTTTACAAAATGTAGGTTTGCTAAAAACAATTGAAACATCTATTAATATTATTACCGAGTGTTTCCAAAAAGGCAATAAACTATTATTTTGTGGTAATGGAGGAAGTGCTGCCGATGCACAACATTTAGCAGCTGAGTTTAGCGGTAGATTTTATAAAGATAGAGATGCCCTACCCGCAGAGGCACTACATTGCAACTCTTCATATCTCACTGCTGTAGCCAATGACTACAGTTATGAAGTGATCTATAGTAGATTAATAAAAGGCATAGGTGTAAAAGGTGATATTGTAATTGGACTTAGTACAAGTGGAAACTCTAAAAATATAATAGCAGCATTTGAGGAAGCAAAAAGAAAAGAAATGATCACTATTGGTTTTACTGGAAGCCATGGAGGTAAAATGATAGATTGCTCAGATTTGCTAATTAATGTACCAAGTGATGATACACCCCGTATTCAAGAAAGCCATATAACCATTGGCCATATTATTTGTCAATTAGTAGAGGAGAAATATTTTAATTAGGCTATTATATGATTACTGAAGCTATTATACTTGCCGGCGGACTTGGAACAAGATTGCGCAGTGTTGTAAGCGATTTGCCAAAATGTATGGCAAATGTAAATGGAAAACCTTTTTTAGATTACGTAATCAATTACAATATAAGCCAAGGCATTGAAAAAATAATTTTATCTATAGGTTACAAAAGTGATTTTATAAAAGAATATTATAGTAAAAATCAATTTGGAATACCCATTACTTTTAGTGAAGAAGAAGAACCACTAGGTACTGGTGGTGCTGTAGCACTTGCATTGGAAAATACAATTTCAGAAAATACATTGATAACCAATGGTGATACATTGTATGAATTTGATCTAGCTGAATTATATAGAATTCATGATAAAAACAACGCTCTTGCTACCTTATGTTTGCAGCCCATGCAGCATTTTGAGCGGTATGGTGTTGTAAGAATAGCATCTGACAGAATTATTAGTTTTGAAGAAAAAAAATATTATGAAAACGGTCTTATAAATGCTGGTGTTTATTTACTAAACAAAAACGCTTTTCACTTGATAAAATTTCCTCAAAAGTTCTCTTTGGAAAAAGATTTCTTCGAATCGCATTTTACTACACAAAAAATATATGCTTCTGTTCAAAATAATTATTTCATAGATATTGGCATTCCTGAGGATTATGTAAAGGCACAAAATGATTTTATAGATAAATTTTAGTCCACGATTAGCTAATACCAATAAAATAAAGCTTATAAAATAGTGTTTCTATTGTGTATACTTAAAAGTCTCCATTTTTTTTCAGATATTTGCCTAATCTCTAAAAAATGAAAGTTCTAATAAAGAAAGCCACTATCATCTGCTCCACTAACGCTTTTCACAAGCAAGTAAAAGATATTCTTATTACCGACGGTATTATTACAGAAATATCTGACACAATTTCGGAAGAAAATACACAAGAAATTAATGGAAATGATTTACATGTAAGCATTGGATGGATGGATATTTTTGCAGACTTTGCTGAACCTGGCAACGAACATAGGGAAACCTTAGAGTCAGGTGCAAAAGCAGCAACAGCTGGTGGTTTTACAGACGTGATGCTCGTACCAGATAACAATCCTGCTGTAGATAGCAAAACCCAAGTAGAATTTCTTATACAACGCAGCAAAGATTTACCTATTAATATTCATCCAATAGCAGCAGTTACAAAAAACATAGAAGGAAAAGAACTATCAGAAATGTATGACATGCACAACAGTGGAGCGGTTTCCTTTTCAGATGGAAAGAAATCAATTCAACAATCTGGCTTGTTGCTAAAGGCATTGCAATATGCAGTGGCAAAAGATGCCGTTGTTATTCAAATTGCAGATGATAAAAGCATAAGTGAAGGCGGATTGATGCATGAAGGGGTAATGAGTACTAAATTAGGATTACCGGGCAAACCTGCTATTTCAGAAGAACTAATGATTGCAAGAGATATTTCTTTATTGAGTTATACTAATTCTAAACTCCATATAACTGGAGTTTCTACGAAAAAAGGAATAGATCTTATAACAGCTGCCAAAAAAGATGGTCTGCACATCAGTTGTTCAGTTACTCCATACCATCTTTTTTTCTGTGATGAAGATTTAGAAAGCTATGATACAAATTTAAAAGTCAATCCTCCCATGCGCACACGAGCAGATTTGAAAGCGCTGCAAGATGCGCTTCTAAATGACAAGATAGATTGTGTAGCTAGCCATCACAATCCACAAAGTTGGGATGATAAAGCTTGTGAATTTGAATATGCAAATAATGGGATGATTACTTTACAGACCATGTATTCTACTATAAACGACACTTTAAAAGATACTGATAAGTTGGTAAAAATCTTTACCCAAACAAACCGAAATATTTTTGGTATTAAAGTACCTTTAATGGACGTTGGAGTTCAAGCATCTCTTACAATTTTTGAACCAAACACTGAATTTATTTTTGAAGAAAAAAATATAAAGTCAAAATCTAAGAACAGTGCATTTGTAGGTAAAAAACTAAAAGGTAAGGTTGTTGGTATAATTCATAAAAATAAATTGTTTTTAAATTAGTATGAAAAATATATCATCAAGAAATATTGGATTAATAACGGCTGCGTTAATGGTTGCGTCATCCCTATTAATGTTTTACGTTTTGAAACAACCTGAAACAGGTAAAACAAAATATATTGCTTATACAATTTATTTAACCGGTATTTTATCATCTCTGTTTCTTTACAGCAAAAGCAACGAAAATAAAAAAGAATTTAAAGATTATTTTTCGGAAGGTTTTAAAACATTTGTAATAGTAGTTTTAGTAATGGCGATTTTTACTTTTGTGTTTTACAAAATTAATCCACAAATATTAGCAAAAACTTTAACGGAAATAAACAAAGCAAATAGCTTAGATCCAAATAAAACGGCAATGGAAGTAATTGAAAATGGCGAAAAAGTAAAAGGAATTTTTATGCCGATGACTATTGCCATTAATACAATTATTTATTTAATTTTAGGAGCAGTTATCACTGCCATTGGAGCAGGTTTTTTATCTCAATCACAATTAACGACTAACAAAAACGACTAACAAAAAAAATGGATCTATCAATAGCAATACCACTTTACAACGAAGATGAATCCATTCCACATTTAATGGAATGGATAGAAAGAGTGATGCAAGCTAATAACTTCAGCTATGAAGTAATAATGGTAGATGATGGTAGCATTGATAATTCTTGGGAAGTAATACAGACATTTAGCAAAAAAAACAATGCTATAAAAGGAATTAAATTTCAACGAAATTATGGGAAAAGTGCAGCGCTAAACGAAGCTTTTAAAGCAGCACAAGGAGATGTAATTATTACAATGGATGCTGACATGCAAGATTCTCCAGATGAAATTCCAGAGCTACGTCGCATGATTTTAGAAGATGGTTACGATATAGTAAGCGGATGGAAAAAGAAAAGATACGACAACACTTTAACCAAAAATATACCTTCAAAATTATTTAATGCTGCAGCAAGAAAAAGCAGTGGTATAAAATTAAACGATTTTAATTGTGGCCTTAAAGCTTACAAAAAGAAAGTAGTAAAGAGCATTGAGGTTTATGGCGAAATGCATCGTTATATTCCAATACTAGCAAAGTGGGCGGGCTTTCGAAAGATAGGGGAAAAAGTAGTGGAGCATAGAGCAAGGCAATTTGGAGTAACAAAATTTGGTTGGGAACGTTTTGTAAATGGCTTTCTTGATTTGTTTTCTATTATGTTCGTAGGTAAGTTTGGTAAACGCCCGATGCATTTTTTTGGTTTGTGGGGCACCCTTTCATTTGTAATTGGTTTATCTATTTTCACTTATCTCACAATCTCAAAATTCTTTTTCGATAGTACAGGAATGACGCAAAGACCTTTATTTTTCGTAGCATTATTTATCATGTCTGTAGGGATACAACTTTTTTTAGCTGGCTTTATTGGTGAACTTATTGCAAGAAATTCTAGCGAAAGGAATAGTTATTTAATAGAGGAGAAACTGGGATTATAATTTTATTTTAATTCGGATTAATTCGTAAGATAAATGGCTGAATTGCACGAATATTTGAAAATATTGAGATAAACTACATATACTAAATCTTTACATTTTAAAATTACAAAATTCTTTAAGGTTAATAAAAATGATTGATTTATCAGAAATAAACTCCGATTGGACACTCTTTCTTGATAGAGACGGTGTAATAAATCACGAAAAACAAAACGACTACATACATACTTGGGATGAATTTATTTTTTACGATGGTGTATTAGCAGCAATAGAAATATTTGCAAAAATTTTTAAACGAATAGTAATTGTAACAAATCAAAAAGGGGTAGGCAAAGGATTAACAAAAGAAACAGATTTGCAAATCATCCATCAAAATATGCAGGTAGTAATAGAAAAAGCAAACGGAAGAATAGATGCTATTTATTACTGCAAAGATTTAGAAGACACAAGCCCAAATAGAAAACCACAACCTGGTATGGGGTTACAAGCTGTAGAACAATTTCCAGATATTGATTTAACCAAAGCCATTATGGTAGGCAATACCATAAGTGACATGAAATTTGGCAGAAACTTAAACGTTTATACAGTATTTCTTCCCACAACAAGGCCTGAAGTAGATTTGAAAGATGAAAATATTGATGCTGTTTTTTCAACACTATTAGATTTCGCTCAAAGCATTAACGCTCTCAAACTTCCAAAAGAAAAAGCCAATTAAGTATAGATTAAGTAGATGATAAATGAAAATAAAATATAAAATGGAAAGTAAATAATAGTGTTTTACTTTTTAAAACTATTATTTCCATTACACACTTGCCTATTAAAAAATTCTTAAAACCAATTGGTAGTATAACTTTTCGTTAAAGATTTATTTATGGGTTACCATTCTTAACCGATTTTATATATTTACCTTATGAAAATAATTTGCCTTTTTTTACTTGTATGTATATGTAGCTCACAGTTGCATGCACAGCGCATCAGCAAAGAAGATTATAAGTTTTTAAATAAAAAACAAGATTCTTTAAAACTTGTAGGACTAAATATTATACAAGGTAGAACTGTAGCCGTTGCCTTGGATCGTGAGGCGCGTGCTGCTCGTGATGGCCGATGTGCCGATCTTGAACTTGTCGCCATCGCTGTCATCGATGCCCATCGTGACCATCGGCTGGCCATCGACTGCAAATTGCAGCTGAGGGTCGCCATTTCCAGCGATGTTGTCAATCAAAATGCCGTCGGCAGTCGCGTTGGTGCTTACATGAAGCTTGCTCAAGGGCGTGGAGGTCCCGATCCCCACATTTTGGGCAACGGCAACAGAGCCTACAAAAAGGAGCAAAACAGCATGAAATATTGAAACTTTGAGCTTCATCCCGGATACCGAATTGACAAATTACCTCTGGGTGGTAGGATCCAACAGTCCATACCACACCATTTGGGATTGAATTTGAGGAAATTATTTCAGGTTTGCAAAAAAATGCAACAAAAGGCAGTAAGAAAGATTGAATTTCTTGTACACATTCCAATGTTGGAAAGCCAACATTGTCAGTGAATTATCCTTTTTTGTATTCGAGGAGCCAATCTTTGGTCGCCGCGACGATCATGCCGACCTCAGATGCCGTGATGCAGTTGCTGATGAAGAGGGCCTCAAATTGGCTCGGGGCCAGGTAGATGCCTCGGTGCAGCAGTCCTTTGAAAAACTTGGCAAAAAGTGCGGTGTCGGCCTTCTTGGCTTCCTCATAATTCCGCACAGGGCCGGGATGAAAGAAAAACGTGATCATCGAGCCCACGCGGTTGATGCACATCGGGATGCGGGCCTTGTCGAATACTTGCTGCATTTCCTGTGCCAGCATCGCCGTGACCACGTCCAGTCGCTTGTACAGTTCCGAGTCAGCCTTGAGCAATTCCAGCATGGCCTTGCCAGCCGCCATCGCCACGGGGTTGCCGCTGAGTGTACCCGCCTGGTAGATCGGCCCCATCGGCGAAACGAAATCCATGATCTCCGCACGACCACCGTAGGCACCGACCGGCAGTCC
>JANMFB010000277.1:0-49109 GCA_031377605.1 Ferruginibacter sp. | reverse complement strand
TTGTTATCATACAAAAAGCCACCACATGCTGCCGCTACACCAGTAAGCGAATTGAGCAACGAAATTACAACAGGCATATCTGCTCCACCAATAGGTAACACAAAGAATATCCCATAAACAATAGCTAAGCTAAATGTTACATAAAAATACATACTAGCATTTTCGGCACTAGCATTGTAAGTGATTACTGCCCCTGCGAGAATAATAAAAAATAAAACTGCATTAAAAATATGCTGCCCAGGAAAGCTGAAATCTTTTAGTTTACCACTTAATTTTAAATAGGCAATTATACTACCAGCAAAAGAAATGCTACCAATAATAAGTCCTAATACAATTGCAATGAAATGCCCAAGTTCAATAATAGTTCCACTAATGCGATTAAATTCTATTAACGAAATAAGCATGGCACAAGCCCCACCCATACCATTAAATAAACTCACCATTTCTGGCATAGCAGTCATTTTTACCTTGCGAGAACTTACTGAGCCTAGCACCGCACCAATTAACAGGGCTGCAAACATCCAACCTAAATTGCCTAAATGGTTTCCTTCAGTTGTTGTATATAAAAAAATAGTCCCAAAAATAGCAAGCCCCATTCCTCCTGCCGCCACAAGGTTTCCACGACGAGCAGACTCTGGATGTGATAGCATTTTTAATCCTAAAATAAAAGTAACTGAGGCAATGAGATAAATAATATTGAGTATAGATGAAAGCATTTCTTTAATAAATAATTTTATAATGGATAATTAATATCGTTCGCAAACGAAACTTTATAATTGTATGAATTGGTTAATTTAATTTGCTGTTTTATGTGCACTGATTAGTTCTATTATTTTTTCTTCTTAAACATTTCTAGCATTCTATCAGTTACTACAAATCCTCCTACGACATTTAAAGTGCCTAAAACTACAGCAAGAAATCCTAGAATTAGGGCAACATAATTATCAGAGGCAGCCTCTCCCATTACAATTAAAGCACCAATAATAACTACGCCGTGTATGGCATTTGCGCCACTCATTAATGGTGTGTGAAGTACACTTGGCACTCTACCTATTACCTCTATGCCCAAAAAAATCATGAGAATAACCATGTAAATCAATTGCTGGTTATTGGTAAAAAAGTTAAAAAATGTTTGCATTGTTATGTATTTTATATGTAATATTTTTAAAACAACTGGTTTAGAAAATTAAGATTGAATTCTATCTTTTTCTAATCCATCGACTTTAATAACAGCATCTAATTGTAAAGTCTAATATCTTTTGCCAAACATTTTGTGTTTATATTAAAGCCAAAACTCTTTCGTTTGTTATTTTTCCTCCGTGCGCCACACAAGTTCCTTTTACCAAATCATCCTCAAAATTTAAATTTACTTCTCCGTCTTTAATAATGAGTTGTAAAAAATTTAGAATGTTTTTTCCGTATAATTTACTTGCATCACTTGGCATTGTACCAGCAAGGTTAGATGCTGCAATGATGGAAACGCCATTTACATGAACAGTTTCATCATTTTTTGTGCATGCAGTATTTCCTCCGGTAGAAGCCGCTAAATCAATAATTACAGAACCTTTTTTCATACTGTTAATCATTTCTTCAGTAATCAAGATTGGTGCTTTCTTTCCTTGAATTGCTGCTGTTGTTATAATAATATCAGATTTGGCAACACTTTCCGCAATTCTTGCTTTCTGTTTTTGCATAAACTCGGCTGTTTGCTCCACTGCATAACCGCCTGCGCTAGCCGCATCTGCTGCACCTTCCACTTCTACAAATTTTGCACCTAGGCTCATTACTTCTTCTTTTACTTGTGGCCTTGTATCAAAAACTTCTACCACCGCACCTAATCTTTTTGCCGTAGCTATTGCCTGTAATCCTGCAACGCCTGCACCAAGGATGAGCATTTTTGCAGGAGGAATACTTCCTGCAGCAGTCATAAACATGGGGAAATATTTAGGGTACATATTTGCAGCAAGTAAAACCGCTTTGTAACCAGCAATATTTGCTTGACTGCTCAACACATCCATACTTTGAGCCCTTGTAGTACGAGGAATCATATCTATACTGAACAAAGTAAAATCCTTATTACTCAGGGTTTTTATTTGAGCTGCATTAAATAGTGGTTGATAGAACCCTAACAATATTTTTCCATTGCAGTTTGCAATATCACCATCAGAAAGGGTATTTATAGAAAGTATGATTTCAGCCTGCAGCAAAATATTATTTCTACTATCTATTTTAGCCCCTGCATTTTGATAGTCCTCATCAGATGCGAATGACTTTTTTCCAGCATCTGTTTCTACCAAAACTTGTACTTGCAGTTTTGTAAAAGCAGCAATATGTTCTGGCAATAATGAAACCCTTGTTTCTGTTCCATGTTCTTTTAAAACTCCAATTGTCATAGTAAAAATTAATGTTTGTAAGATACAATAAATTAAAACCTAATGGTAAAATGTTGCTTTACTTTAAAATCTTTTTTAAAAAAAACTATTCCTATAAAAAACAAATCGATGCTGAGCGTTACAGCTGTATGTTTTTTAATATACTCCCAAGCTTCTTCCATTTCTTTACTCCAATGAATATCGTCAAAAATTAGAAAAGTTTCTTCATCAATATTTGGTAATAGTTGCTTAAAATATTCAATTGTTGGGTTTTTTCTATGATTCCCGTCTATAAATGCTAAATCGATATTCTTATTTGATTGCAAATAGGTGGGTAGTGTTTTTCCAAACTCTCCAATAGTCAAGCATATATTTTCCCGTTTCAGTTTGTTGAAATTTTGTTTTGCAATATTGGCAATATTTTGAGAACCTTCCATTGTTGTTACTTTAGCATCGTCCACTGATGATAAGTAGGCTGTTGTTATCCCTAATGAAGTGCCCAATTCTAAGATATTTCTTTTATTATAGTATTTAATTATTCTAAATAAAAGTTGGCTATATTTTTTTGGCTTTAGAGAGGAAGATGCAATATCTTTTACAATTCTTTTTTTTGTTTTTATAAGGGAAGAACCTGCACCAAAGTCCTCTACCTCTATACTTTCATTATTGCATAACAATACCGTTCTCATCCTTTCTACTTCCGCATATATTGGATATATGGTTTTATCGTTTAGTACAAATTTAATAAAGTCAAACACAAAAGGAGAATGCATACCATGCCCTTTGCTATTAGAAGCAGTAAAATAATATTTTAAATACTTTGTGGCTAGCTGAAACTGGGAGTACAATGGTTAGTGTTTAATGATTTGGATATAGGAATTTGAAATATTAGTAGTAAACAAGTTGTTTTGTTTCACATTATCATTTATAAAATTATCCAATAATAATTATTTCCTTACCCAAGTTTGAAAGCTCATATCAAATATATTTTTTTCATCTGCTTTTACATTCATTTCATAGTTACATGTCCATATATTTTCATCTATTTCGGGGAAAAATGCATCTCCGTCAATATGTGTATTAACTCTTGTAATATAGATTTTATCTGCAATGGGCATTGTTTGTTTATAAATCTCACCACCGCCCGTAATGAAAATTTCTTTTGCATTGGTACTTTCTGCAAGTTTTATTGCTTCATCAATACTCCTTACTGCATGTACTTCTGCTATTTGTAATGCTACATTGCTAGTTACTACTATGTTTGTTCTGCCTGGAAGTGCTTTACCAATGGATTCAAATGTTTTTCTACCCATAATAATAGGCAAACCCCAAGTAGTATTTTTGAAAAATTTAAAATCTTCGGGGAGGTGCCACAGCATTTGATTTGACTTGCCTATGGCGTTGTTTGCAGAAGCGGCTACGATGAGTGAAAGCATAAATATTAAATGTAGAATGTTAAATGCTAAAGTTTCTAATGAACAAATTATTTTTTATTATGAGATTTCTCTTTGTAGTTTCTATGCTTGAGGCAAATATTGCAATCAATTCATTGCACTCTTTCAAAATAATTTCTAGCTTTTCATTTACTATTAGAGATTTTTGAATTATTATTCGAGGCGTTATTTTTGTTTCTCTAAGTTCCTTTAAACATATTTTCATTTTGTGTATAAAATCTTGTTTTGATTCTGCTGCTTGAGCCTCACCATTATATAAAGCCGGAGAAGTACCGCTTTTTGACAATTTATGTTCAAGATTTTGGCCTGCTTTGGAGTTTGGTAACAAATCACATACTTCTAGAATTAAACAAACGAAAGAAACTAACCTCTCCCCTAAATCATATTTTCTTTCATTCATTTCGTAATTATTATTAGTATTATTTAAATCTGAAATTAGATTTATCATACTTTATTTACAATTCTTATTTTACGAACTTCGCCTTTTACATTTCCTTACACAGCTACAGGTGCTTTTATAGCTTCATGACTTTGGTAGTTTAATAGTTCGAAATCTTCGTACTTGAAACTAAAAATATCTTTAACCTCTTTATTTATTTTCATTTGTGGCAAAGGAAATGGAGTTCTAGTTAATTGCAAATTGGCTTGCTCAAAATGATTGCTATATAAATGTACATCGCCAAAAGTGTGCACAAAATCTCCCAAATCCATATCGCATACTTGAGCTATCAACATTGTAAGTAATGCATACGATGCAATGTTAAAAGGTACTCCAAGGAATACATCTGCACTTCTTTGGTACAATTGACAGCTTAACTTTCTTCTTCCGTCAGCATTTGGCGCACCTGTATAAAATTGAAATAGACAATGGCACGGCATAAGTTTCATTTTCGGCAAGTCTGCCACATTCCATGCACTTATGATTATTCTTCTGCTATCAGGGTTATTTTTTAGTTGATTAATTACATCTTTTACTTGGTCTATTTCTTCCCCATTTGAACCTTCTCCGCCGGATCCTGCGGACCAATTTCTCCATTGCTTGCCATACACAGGGCCAAGATTACCATTTTCGTCTGCCCATTCATCCCATATTTTTACATTGTGCTCCTTAAGATAAGCAATGTTTGTATCGCCTTGCAAAAACCAAAGTAACTCGTGTATTATGCTTTTTAAGTGTACTTTTTTGGTTGTAACCAATGGGAATCCTTCGGCTAAATTGAATCTCATTTGATACCCAAAGATACTTCTTGTGCCTGTGCCTGTTCGATCTGCTTTATCACAGCCAGTTTCAATAATACTTTTGAGCAAAGAATGGTATTGTTGCATAGCTGCAAATTAAGTGTTTTAGTTTTTTTCAATCAAAAAATATTCAATAATGGAAAATTGTTTATATATGAATTCCACTGATATTATTTGGGTATTAACTAAAATCTACGTTAATAATTAACATTAAGTTGATAACAATAAAATAATATACAGTCATTACCGTTATTTTTGCACTAACCATAACTCGGATATACATGGAATTTCCAAAAGGAAAACTCGTAGCCATTGGCGGAGCGGAAGATAAAGGAACAGACCTCGAAACTGTAAAATTATTACAGCATAACCTCAATTTTTATGAGCTTGGTATATTAAAAAGAATTGTAGAAGAAGTAGGTGGTAATACAAAAAGAATTGAAGTAATTACAACTGCTAGTATGATACCATTAGAAGTAGGAGAGTATTACCTCAATGCTTTTAGCAAAATTGGCTGTATAAATATAGGCCTTATGCACATAAGAAATAGGCACGATGCAGCCGATGAAACTTATATTGAGCGCCTCAGAAACTGTGATGCACTTATGTTTACAGGTGGTAATCAATTAAGGCTTACGACTACATTTGGTGGCACTGCTTTTTTACAAATCCTGTTAGAACGTTATCACAATGAAATAAACTTTTTGGTAGCGGGTACTTCCGCAGGTGCTATGGCAATGAGTAATACAATGATTTATGAAGGCAATGCAGCAAAAGCACATTTAAAAGGTGAAGTAAAAATAACAACCGGGCTTGGGTTTATGGATGATGTGATATTTGATTCTCATTTTGAAAAAAGAGGACGTTTTGGTAGGCTAGCTCAAGCAGTTTCAAGTAATCCTTCTTGTATAGGTATAGGGCTAGGTGAAGACACAGGAGTGCTTATAAGAGACGGGAAAACAATGGAGGCTATAGGAAGTGGTTTGGTGGTAATTTTAGATGGGCATGATATTAAACACAGCAATATTGCTGATATTCCTGATGGTAGTCCGATAAGTATAGAAAACATGCGGGTACATTTTCTAGAGAAAGGAAATGGATACAATCCATATAGTAGGGTTTTTATCCCTGAGGTTTTTGAGGGTGCAGTTTCAAAAAAGCAAGTAGAAGTAGAATAAATTAAGTTGTAAGGACAGAAAAACGCATGTGCGAAACTGTTTCAGCCTCAAAATTTATTCTATTCAATTTCAAAAATCACTTTAATAATTCAAAGTATTTTTATAGTAACGCATCTATTGCATTAGAAAGCTTTCTGTCTTTTTCTGTAACTGTATTGTTTTTGTCGTGCGTGCTAAGCCATATCTCTACTACATTGTACGTATTTTGCCAAGTAGGATGATGGTCTGCTTTTTCTGCAAGTATTGCAACCCTTGTCATAAAAGCAAACGCTTCTGAAAAATCTGTAAATTTAAATTTCTTGTAAAGTTTATTGTCTTCTTCTTTCCACATAATTTTCTTTTATGTAAATTAAGATTTGTTTTGCATTTTTGAAAGGATATTTTTGCTCCTAAAAAATTAAAAATTGTTTGTTCTTTATTTTTTCATTAGTCATTTCTGTAACCAATTGTACGCTTGGTATAGTTCTCAAAGATTGTTGTAAGCTTTGCACTTCTTGCCTTTCCATTTGCTCTCCTTTTGCTAACCAAAGAAAATCTAAGTGTTTAAACTCGGGCAATAGATATTCTCCATCATCTTGGTTGTTGTATAAATAATGTACCATTTGAGAACCTGGTACTAAAAATTCGTACATAGAGAAATAATAAGTACGTTCTTTCTTGATTAGTTTTATTTCTATACCGTGATTTATTTTAAAATTAAAACCTAGTGACTGATTTATATGCCATGTTATTAAATAATCTTTCATAGGAGCAACTATGCCCAATAGACAAGTGTTTTCGAAGAATTCTTCAATCAGCGTTTCGTTGTCTATTTTAAGTTTCATCGCCATTTTAAATGAATTGAACTATAAAAGTGGTAATCCTTGGTAAATAATTTTAAAATCAACTTGCATAATACTACACCATAATAAATGATGAGAAAAGATATAATGATCAATAGTGATTATCTTTTTCTTTTCCCCCAAAATGAAAAACATAACAAAGAAATCTTGCCTATGGAGATGCCATGAAGATTAAATGCTAATAACCAAATCATACAAAAAGCGGAACGTTTTTACCTACTATAATTTGGTGCTTCTTTTGTGATAGCAATGTCATGTGCATGGCTTTCTGTAATACCCGAGCTTGTAATTTTTACAAATTTTGAATCTCGTTGCAGCGCTTTAATATCTGCTGCACCACAGTAGCCCATGCCAGCCTTTAATCCTCCTGTAAACTGATGTACTACTTCCTTCAAGCTTCCTTTAAAGGCCACACGTCCTTCTATACCCTCAGGTACAAACTTTTTTATGTCATCTTCTACATCTTGAAAATATCTGTCACTACTACCTTGTGCCATTGCACCAAGCGAACCCATGCCCCTGTATTGTTTAAATTTTCTTCCCTCATAGATTATAGTTTCTCCCGGGCTTTCTTCTGTACCTGCAAACATGTTGCCCATCATTACGCATGATGCACCTGCAGATAATGCCTTTACCATATCGCCTGTGTAACGGATGCCACCATCACTTATAATACCAATATTTTTTTTACTCAGTGCTTTTGCAGCTTCCAATACAGCTGTAATTTGTGGAACACCAGTACCTGCTACAATTCTTGTAGTACAAATAGAACCAGGACCAATACCTACTTTTATAGCATCTGCACCCGCGTTTGCTAGTGCAAGTGCACCATCTGCAGTAGCAATATTCCCTGCTATTACATCTAGATCTTTGTATGCTTTTTTGATGACTTTCAACATGTCTATCACGCCTTTTGTATGGCCATGGGCACTATCCAAACAAATAATATCTACACCTGCTTTGTAAAGAGATTCTACTCGTAGCATGGTATCATTTGTTATACCTACACCTGCTCCTACAATTAATCTTCCGAAAGAATCTTTTACCGCATTTGGGTGACTTTTTAGTTTTAAAATATCTCCAAAAGTTACCAACCCTATGAGTTTACCTTGCTTGTTAACAACAGGTAATTTTTCTATTTTATTTTTCTTGAAAATTAATTCTGCTTTTTTTAAATCAGTTCCTTCCGGTGCAGTAATGAGGTTTTCTTTAGTCATTACCTCACTCACTTTTATTTTTTTATTTATTTCGAATCTTAAATCTCTATTTGTTAATATTCCAATCAATTTATTGGTAGCGTCTACAATTGGAATACCACCAATTTTATTTTCGGCCATTATGCGCATTGCTTCACCTACAGTTGCTTCAGCAGTAAGCGTTATCGGATCTAAAATGAGCCCATTTTCACTTCTTTTTACCTTACGTACTTGGTCTGCCTGCTGCTCTATACTCATGTTTTTATGTAAGATGCCAAGCCCTCCTTCTCTGGCAAGTGCTATTGCCAAAGTTGCTTCTGTAACAGTATCCATGGCTGCACTTAATAAAGGAACATTTAGCTTAATGTTCTTTGTGAGCATGGTTTGTATGTTCACATCACGAGGTAAAACTTGCGAGTAAGCAGGTACTAGTAAAATGTCGTCGAAAGTGAGCCCTTCGCCAAAAAATTTGTTTGTGAAAATGTTTGTGGGAGATTTTTTAGTTGCCATAGGCAAAGATAAATACAAAAGAGACAAGACACAAGATTTGAGACAAAAGATTTGAATCGTAAGCTTCGATTTTAAGATTAAAGAAGAAGGGAGTGCTGTATTTTACTTAGTATCTGAAATCTAATATATAACGTCTTCCTCAGCTCATCTTAAAAACCTTCCCGGGTAAAGCCGTTACAACCCCTTGCATTTCTAACATCAATAATGCTTGTGCCACCGCACTACTACTCAAACCACTTTTAAAATACAATTGGTCTATTTGTATATTTTCCTGTGACTGTAGAATAGATATGATTACTTTTTCATCTGCTGTAAGTTCTATAAAAAGCTCTTTTTGTTTCTTTATTTTTATTGGAGCCGCTTTCCAATTCATAATATCCATTAAATCTTCGGCACTGGTTATAAGCAGTGATTTATTGTTTTTTATCAGATAATTGCAACCTTCACTCCTTGCATCAGTTACTCTGCCAGGTATTGCAAATACGTCTTTGTTGTAACTATTTGCAAGTTCTGCTGTAATAAGTGAACCACCTTTTGCGCTACTTTCTATTACAATAAGGGCATCACACATGCCTGCTACAATTCTATTTCTACGAGGAAAATTCTGCCTATCTGGATTAGTGCCACTCATAAAATCTGTAAGTAAACCTCCATGAGATAGCATTTCTTTTGCCAAAGATTTATTTTGAGCAGGATAAATTTTATCTAACCCATGTGCCATTACGCCCACTGTTTTGATGTTATTTTTTAAGGAAGCTTTGTGTGCTATACTATCAATGCCAAATGCAAGGCCGCTAAGTACTAAAATATTTTCACTGGCCAAGTCTGCTATTAATTTTTCACAAACAGATTTACCATAATCAGAATTACTTCTTGTGCCTACAACAGAAATAATTTTAGGATTATTTAAATCTGCATTTCCTTTGTAATATAGCATGGTAGGACTGTCGTAGCAGTTTAATAACCGCTGCGGATAGTTGTCATCTGTAATAAAAAGAGGTGAAATTTTATTTTTTTCTATAAAGGCAATTTCATTTTCACAAATTTTAAAGTCATTGAAATGTTTTATTGAATTTGCTGCAATTGTACCAATACCTTCTATTTTTTCTAAATTACTTTTAGAAATCTTGAATATTTTTTCAGCATCACCAAAATGTTCTACCAATGCTTTTGCACGTACGTCGCCAATATTAGGTACGAGTGTGAGTGCTATTTGATAAAGTAAATCTTTGCTCATAAATGTAAAAGCAATAATACAAAAATCAATTTGAAATTATGGCAAGTTCTGTTCTTCTATTTTTGGCTCTGCCAATTTCCGAATTATTATTTTCTATTGGTTTAGTGCTACCAAAGCCTTTTGCAACAAGCCTTTTAGCGGCAATACCTTTTTGTAATAAATAATTGGTAACAGCCTTTGCTCTATTATTACTCAACAATAAATTATCTTTTGCCTGGCCTACATTATCTGTATGTCCACTTATTTCTATTACCATATTGGAGTTCTCCATCATTATCTTTACAACTCTATCTAGCTCTATAAATGATGTTTTTTGCAAGTCTGCTTTTTTGCTATCAAAGAAAATATTTTTAAGAACGATGGCTGCACCTTTTTCTAGTGGCTGCAATGAGATATTAATAACTAAAGGCGAGTCTAAATTTTTTTCTTTTAGAGAAAAGCTTTCAGAATAAAATAGATATCCCTTTTTATTTACATCAAAAGCATAATTTTTTCCAATTGGTAAAGTGACAAGATAATTCCCCTCTGCATCGGTCTGTAATTTTGATATAACAAAACCGCTATCTATTGTTGTGAGTTCTACTTCAGCCGGTAAGCCTTTGTTTGTTTTTTTATCAAATATTTTCCCTCTTACCCAAAGTGTTTTTGTTGCTTTTGTATCATCTCTTAATTCGAAACTGTACAAATCAATTTTATTTTTAGCATCTCCTTTATCACTTGCGTAGTAGGCTGTTTTGCCATCTGCTGCCACAATCAGCGAACCTTCATCGTCTATTGTATTTATCGGAAAACCTAAGTTTTCAGGTGTTTGCCAAGTAGAATTTTCTTTTCTTCTGGCTACATATAAATCATTTAATCCATAACCTTGATGCCCATTACTATTAAAATAAAGTGTGAGATTATCTGCATGGATGAATGGGCAGCTTTCATCTCCTGAGGTATTAATTGTAGCCCCCAAATTTTCAGGTTTTTGCCATTTGTTGTTTACAAAATGACTTACCCAAATATCAGACCCGCCAAAACCACCGGGTCTAGTACTCGCAAAATATAGATCTCTTTTATCTGGCGAAAGAGATGGAGATGTTTCCCAAGCATCCGTATTTATTAATGGACCCATATTGGTCGCCTCACTCCAAAAACCATTGTTGTCTTTAAAAGAAATATACAAATCGCAACTTCCCAATCCTTCTGGATAATTACAACCTGTAAAAATTAATACTTGCCCATCTTGCGAAATGTTTTGTGCCCCTTCATTTAAGTTGGTATTTATTTTGCCAGGCAGCATTTTAGCTCCTTGCCAAACCCCGTTTATTTTGATGCTTTCATAAAAGTCTTCATCTCCGTTTATACGTTTATTAAAAACCATTTTATTTCCATCAACTGTTATTGAAGGAAGGTATTCTAATGCATCAGAATTAATGCTATCGCCCATATTGATGGGGTTAAAAATATATCCGTTTGAAGGATGGTTTTTTGCATATTGTAATGCAAATTCATAACTGTCCTTTTTCTTTTGAAATAAATTTTTCTTTTGTTCAGATAAATTTGGTGTGGCTAAGAGGAGATTAATTTTTTCCAGAGCTTTATCAAAATTTCCTGAACCAGCATAAGCGTTGGCATATTCGGATAAGTATTCTTTTGCATAGATTGAATCTTTAGAGAAGAATAAAGAATAATCGTTCAAAGCTTGAGCGTATTTTTTTGAAGCTGCATTAATTCCTGCACGTGCAAGAATAGCATCGAGATAATTTGGATCTATTTTTAACGCTTCTGTTAAATTTGAAATTGCATTTCCATACTTCCCATCTTTAGTATCAGCGTAAGCTTTTTCAAAAAAGACAACTGCTTTTTTATTAATTTTTTCTGGGTTATACCATTGAGCTTTTGCATCACCAACAACTAAAAAAAATACTGAACAAAAATTAATAGCCAATCGTTTCATCATCTTCTAAAATTATTTTTATGAAGATAACTTTTATAAAATTATTACGCCAAAACTTAGACTAGAATTGTAAATTAATTGTGAAATAAACTATGGAACATTTATGTATTTATGCAACTGCAAACTCATTTCCCATTTCGGATTTTCTTTGATGTATTCAACTATCATAGGTATGATTTCTTTTTCCTTACTCCATTCTGGTTGCAAGTATAATTTACAAGTAGAAGATACCTGAGATGCATATTCTTCTGCCCATTTGAAATCACTCTTGTTAAATACAACAATTTTTAGTTCGTTTGCATAGTGCACAACTTCTGGTAAAGGCGCTTTAAATTTTTTGGGAGATAAACAAATCCAATCCCATGAGCCGGAGAGTGGAGAAGAACCTGATGTTTCTATATTTGTTTCCAGCCCTGCATCTTGCAAAGTTTTTGTAAGCTCATCCAATGGATGCATCAGTGGTTCACCACCTGTGATTACGACTAGTTTGGAGGCAGTTTTTTGCACTTCACTCAATAAAAATGCTACTGATTGTAGAGGATGTTTACTTGCATCCCAGCTGTCTTTTACATCACACCATACACAACCTACATCGCAACCTCCAAGGCGAATAAAATATGCCGCCCTGCCTTGGTGAAAACCTTCCCCTTGGATTGTGTAAAAATGTTCCATTATGGGTAAACTCATACTAATCTTTTTTTGTGAGTGAATTTTTCAAAAATAAAAATCACTCAAATTTTATTTCCAAAAACAAGAAATATTTTAAAATTTCCAAAATATGTATTAGCCCTACTAAACTCCTAAACCCTTAAACCACCTTCAACTATGTTCAACCCTTCAACCATCTTCAACCCTTAAATCCCGCCGCCTTTAGTGTATTTTCCAGAAGCGCTGCAATCGTCATTAATCCTACACCACCAGGTACAGGCGTTATATAAGCACATTTTGGCGCTACATTTTCAAAATCTACATCGCCTTTTATCGCAAAGCCAGATTTTTTTGCAGGGTCTGCAACCCTTGTTATACCAACATCTATTACAACGGCACCATCTTTTACCATATCAGCAGTAAGAAAACCTGGTATGCCTAGTGCTGCTACAATGATATCTGCTTCTTTACAAATTTTTTCCAAATCTTTTGTGCGACTGTGACAAAGTGTTACAGTACAATTTCCAGGATTTGTATTTTGACTTAGCAAAATACTCATTGGCCTCCCTACGATATTGCTTCTGCCTATTACTACTGCGTTTTTACCGGAAGTTTCTATGTTGTAATATTTAAGCATCAACATTATGCCAAGCGGTGTTGCAGGTACAAAGCTGTCCAAACCTTGTACCATTTTTCCTACACTTATGGGATGAAAGCCATCTACGTCTTTTATTGGATTTATTAAATCTATAATCAACGATTCATTAAAGTGTTTTGGCAAAGGAAGCTGAACAAGAATGCCATGTACATCATCATCTTCGTTTAATTTAATAATACAATCTGTGATTTCTTTTTCTGTAACATCCGTATTAAAACGAATAAGGGAACTTTTAAAACCCACATCAGCACAATTTCTTATTTTACTAGCAACATATGTTTCACTTGCGCCATTATTCCCAATTAAAACCGCTACCAGGTGTGGTGTTATTCCCGTAGTTGTTTTATAAAGATGAGTACGGTCTTTAATGGAGATTTTTACTGATTCTGAAACTATTTTTCCATCTAATATTTGCATGGCGCAAAAGTATCAAACAATCTTCACTTAAAACAATTGCCATTGCTTTTTTGATTGGTTGAATTAAGATAGCTTAATTCATAGCACATAATTTAACCCTTATACTTTATTCTTTTAATTAATTTACTTAATTTGTTTTAAATTTTAATGCTTAACAGTTTGAAAACAAAGCTAATTCCCAAACTTACTTTTTGCTTATTTATATGTTTTGTTAATAAGATCTACGCTCAATCTCTTAGGTATAATATAGCCATGCCTTATATTGGTTTGGGAGCATATACTACAAAACAAATAGACCCTTTTAGTTTTATAGGAAACCAAGCTGCATTGGCGCAAGTAAAAGTGGGAGGAGTAGGTGTTTATGGTGAGCGAAGATTTTTATTAGCAGAGAATAATGTTTATGGTATTAGTGCAGCTATTCCCACTAAGAAAGGAAATTTTGGTGTTCAGGTTAATTATGCAGGGTTTGCGAATTTTAATGAACAAAAAGCAGGGTTAGCCTACGCTAGATCGCTTGGTAGCAAAATAGATATTGGTGTTCAATTTAATTATTATGGCTACAATGTTCCAGCATACAACAACGCATCTACAGTAAATTTTGAGGCTGGAGCAATTTTTCATATTTCCGAAAAGTTTAATGCCGGGGTGCATGTATACAACCCTGTAAGTGCAAAGCTTGGCAAAACTGGCGATGAGAAACTAGCATCTGCATATAAACTAGGGATTGGGTACGATGCCTCAGAAAACTTTTATATAAGCTCAGAGATAGTGAAGGAAGAAAATCAACCATTAAATGTTACGAGCAGTGTACAATATCAATTTAAAAAACAATTTTTTGTAAGAGCGGGTCTTAGAAGTGATAACAGTACAGGGTTTGCAGGGGCAGGCTTTTTGTACAAAAAATTACGGATTGATATTGCTTCTAGTTTTCACCCCCAACTTGGGGTATCGCCAGGACTTTTATTGATATACAACTTTAAAGACTTGTAATGATGAAATTAATTGCAATCACTTTTTGCTGTTTAATATTGTTTGCCAAATCATTTGCACAGCAGCCCGAAAGACAGCAGGAGCAGACCAATACCAATACGGAACAACAATTGGAGAATATAACAGAAAATGGGGAAGATGCAGAAACGGAAGATGATACATACATACAACAGTTAACGGAATATCAAAAAAATCCCATCAATTTAAATTATGCAAGAGAAGAAGATTTACAACAACTTCATTTGCTTTCGCCTATACAAATAAAAAATTTCATCCAATATAGAAATTACCTTGGTAAGCTTTTAAATATCTATGAATTGCAGGCTGTGCCTAGCTTTAGCTTAGCTATTATTCAAAAAATAAGGCCTTACGTTACTGTAAATACCAATGTCAACATTGTTAGCTCTATTAAAGATAGATTAAAGAAAGGTGAACATACTATTTTAATAAGGGCAAGTCAAATACTTGAAAATGCTAAAGGCTATTTAATTGACCCTGCTGCTGGTAAAAATTATTACCCCGGTTCTCAACAGAAATTATTTGTTCGTTACAGATATAATTATAAAAATTTACTACAGTATGGTTTTGTAGGAGAAAAAGATGCTGGGGAGCAACTTTTTAAGGGTAATCAAAAGCAAGGTTTCGATTTTTATTCCGCACACTTATTCGCAAAAAATATAGGAGTAATAAAATCTTTGGCTATTGGAGATTATACTGTAAATCTTGGGCAAGGGCTCACATCTTGGATGAGCCTGGCATTTAAAAAAGGGCCTGATGTTTTCGCAATAAAAAGAGAAGCAGATGTGCTTAGACCATATAATTCCGCAGGCGAAATATTTTTTCATAGAGGTGTTGGTATCACTGTAAAAAAGAAAAATATTGAGACAACTCTTTTTGGCTCCTATAAAAAAATAGATGCAAATTTCGATTTGGGAATAGATACTTTACAATCACAAGATGATTTTGTTACCTCACTCCAAACTTCTGGCTTTCACAGGACAAAATCCGAGGTGGCAGATAAAGGGGTACAAACGCAAATTGCTTTTGGTGGAAATGTTACCTATAAAATGAAAAGTTTTCATGTTGGTTTAAATGCAGTTCAATATAACTTCAAATACCCCTTGTTAAAATCTGCAGAACCATACAACTTATTTGCCTTAGCGGGCAAAAGTTTTGGGAATTATAGTACAGATTACAGCTATACCCACAAAAATTTTCATTTTTTTGGTGAATTTGCTATCAACGATAAAAAATATCATGCAACAATAAACGGGTTACTCATCAGTGTGGCAAATAATGTAGATATGAGTTTGGTTTATAGGAATATATCAAAGGGCTATCAATCACTTTATACAAATGCTTTTACAGAAAGTTCTACCCCTTCAAATGAAAAGGGCTTATTTACTGGCATATCAATAAAGCCTAATAATGAGTGGCGGGTAGATGCCTATGCGGATTTTTACAAGTTTCCATGGCTAAAATATAGAATAAATGCACCTATGGCAGGTGCAGATTATCTATTTCAAATAACATACAAACCAAATAAGATTTTTGAAATTTATACAAGATTTAGAGCTGAAACCAAATCTATCAATTACAATCCCAAAGAATTGACGCTAAGTCCGGTAATACCAAGACCTAAGCAAAATTGGCGTACTCAATTTTCCTATAAAATAAACCCAATAATAACTTTTCGGAGCAGGGTAGAGGCTTTATGGTTCGATAAAAAATCTGATGCCCCTGAAACCGGATTTCTAATGTATGCAGATCTTATTTTTAAACCAATGATGAAACCGTTTTCGGCAAACATTCGCCTACAATATTTTGAGACAGATAGCTACAACAGTAGGCTTTATGCATTTGAGAATGATGTATTATATAGTTTTTCCATTCCGGTTTTTTATGAAAAGGGTTACCGTTATTACCTCAATGTAAATTATGATATTACTAAAAAATTGACTGTTTGGGGTAGGATAGCCCAATACTTTTACCCCGAAAGAGCGTCTGTAGGGTCAGGACTTGACGAAATTGCAGGTAAACAAAGAACGGATGTTAAGTTACAATTTTTATATAGGTTTTAACTTTTTTTTTAGTTTTATGCAGCGTAAGCATATAATAGAATGTCATTATCATACTAGGGTAAACAAAAAATTAATTTAACAAAAATTTTATGTTAAAAAAATTATCCTTATTTTTACGTTTCATTAATTATTAATTCTTAACTCATGACAAAAATCTTATCACTATTTGTAGTGTTTATGCTTAGCGGAGTGCTAGCATTCTCACAAAACCGTACCATTTCGGGTTTTGTTACAGATGGTAATGGCGCTGCCGTTCCGTTTGCTACAATCAAAATTGTTGGTACCAAAACAGGCGATAATGCCGATGCCGATGGATCATTCAAAGTAAAAACCACCTCAGAGAGAGGGCAAATTACCGTTTCTTCAAGTGGTTTTGAGTCAAAAACAATCGAATACATTACTGGGGCGAGATTTCAAGTAGATTTGAAAAAAACAGAGGTGAATTTAGAAAATGTTGTAGTAACAGGTGTTTTGGGTAGTGTTCGTCAAGCAAAGCAACTAGGTTATTCAACTGCAAAAGTTGGTACTGTAGCTTTGAATCAGGCGGCACCTGTAAACCTAGTTAATGGTTTACAAGGTAAAGTATCAGGCTTAAACATATCATCAGTTAATAATGGTGTTACAGAAGAAGTGAAAATACAATTACGTGGTATTCGTTCACTTACAGGAGATAATAATCCAATGCTTTTATTAGATGGTGTTATTACTGATATTAGTTTTCTAGCAACCATAAATCCGAGAGACATCGCGGATGTAAATATTATAAAAGGAAGTGGTGGTGCAGGTGTTTATGGATCTGCTGCAAGAAATGGTGTTTTTATTGTTACAACTAAAAGAGGTTCAAAAGGCGAAAAAGCAACTGTAACAATTGGAAGAACAACACAGTTTTCACAAATATCTTTTTTTCCTGCTATGCAAACTGAATTTGGGCAAGGCTTTGGTGGAACTTATACAAACTATGAAAACTGGAGTTGGGGAGATAGATATGATGGAAGCGTTAGAACACAAGGTTCTCCATTGAGAGATGGGTCGCAGCAATATGTGAAATATGCTCCTACAAATGATAGAAAAAACTTTTTTAATACAGGTATTACCAACCAAACAGATGTTTCATTAGTAGCTAAAGACTTTTTATTGAGTGTACAAGATGCTAGAGTAAAAGGTATAGTACCCGATGATGAAAGTAGAAGAATAAGTGCTCGTATAAATGCGGATAAAACTATTGGGAAATTAAAGATTTCTGTTGGTATGAACTACGTACAACAAAATGTAAATGTTTTTGATGATAATGCAATGTCCGATTATCAAACAAATGTTGTAGGTGCTGGTTTAAATAGTGGTTTAATGAACTTAGTATTTAATACTGCTGCACACATACCTCTTAAGAGCTATTCAAATTTGAATGATAAATTCTCAACATTTGATAACTACTATAACCATTATGGACTTAACCCATATTTTGCAATAGACAATTGGAGGCAGAAAAGAAGAACTGATAACATTATTGCCAATACAGATTTTGTTTACAAAGCTGCTAGCAATCTTCAATTCACTTTACGTGTTGCAGCTAATATCAAAAATCTTAACACAAGAAGCACTTCAAAAGGTTTTGAAGTGAAAACACCTGCACCTAATACTAATAATACTGTACCAAGCAATTATAACGAAGGATTTGATAGACAAAGTAATTTGTTTACAGAGCTTAGTACCAATTATGATAAAAAGTTTGGAAATTTCAAACTTAATGTTGTGGCGGGAACTTCTTTCAGAGAAAGAGAGAGACAGATTTTAAACGCTACTACAGTTAACCTTGTGGCACCTGGATTATTTAATTTAAGTAATGGTGCAGGTAATCCATCTGGGAATAGCTTTTTTTCAAAAGATAGATTAACAGCGGTGTTTGGTCAAGCAAATCTAAGTTACAAAGGTTGGTTAAACTTGGAAGGAACTTTAAGAAATGAATGGACATCTGTATATGCACCTGAAAACAGAAGTATTTTTTACCCTGGAGCTTCTCTTTCTTTCGTAGCGTCAGATGCGATTCCTGCGCTACAAAACAACAATACTTTTATCTCGTTTTTGAAATTTAAGGGATCTACAAACAGATCTGCGAATTCTGATTTAGCTCCTTACAGATTAAGTAACGTTTTCTCAGGTACAACATCAGGTTTTCCTTACAATGTACCAGGTTTTACCACAGGTAATACAAGTTTAGATCCTTTGTTACGCCCTGAAATTATTCGTAGTAATGATATTGGTGTTGAAATAGGGTTATTTAAAAACAGGGTAAATATTGAGGTAAGTACATATGTACAAGACAACACAGACCAAGTAATTAGTGTTGGTGTTTCTCCAACTACTGGTTTTACATCAAGTTTCCGTAATGCTGCAGCTTTTAAAAATAAAGGTGTTGAGTTTGATCTAAAACTTACTCCGCTTTTCAAATTAGGGAAATTTAATTTAGATTTAAATTTGAATGCTAGTAGAAATACCAGTGAAGTTGAAAGAATCTTAGATGGTTTTGACAGATTAAATATAGGTGGTTTTGCTACTGCAAGTAACTTTGCTTTTGTAGGACAACCAGCGTTCGTATTGTTAGCTAATGATTATAACCGTACAGCCGATGGAAAGGTAATTGTAAGTGCAACAACAGGTTTGCCTACAGTGAATCCTACACTAAAGCAATTTGGACGTACTTTACCTTTATGGACTGCAGGTTTCAACCCTACACTGTCTTATAAGAATATACGTTTAGCTGTTGTAACCGAATTTAAAACAGGTCATATTGCATACAATAGAATTGGAAATGAAATGGCTTGGACGGGTGTTTCTGCTGCAACTGCACAGAATGGACGTGAGCGCTTCGTTTACCCTAATTCTGTTTACAATGATGGCACTAAGTTTGTACCAAACACAAACATACAGGTAAATGATGTTGAAAGTTATTTTACGGGAGTTTATAGAGATGCATCCTCTAACTTTATCACTAGCGCTGCATCATTTAGAATTAGAGAAGTTTCTTTAGGATACCGTTTTCCTGAGCAAGTTTTAGCAGGTCAAAAAGTTATTAAAGATTTAAGTTTCACAATTAATGCAAGAAATTTATTTTTATTTCTTCCTAAATCAAATCAATATACAGACCCTGACTTCAACTTCACTACGGGTAATGCCAATGGTGTTAGTACATCACAAATTAACCCTCCTACAAGGACTATTGGTTTTAACATAACAGCTACATTTTAAATTTAAAATAATTATGAAAAAATATATAATCATATTTGTAACTATTGTATCAATATTCGGATGCAAAAAAGGTTACTTAGACATTAATGAAAACCCAAACCAACCCGGTGATGGGATAATTACAGCAGATCTTATTTTACCAAGAGCATTACATGCAACAGCTGCTAGGCATGGTGCAGGCTATGCAACAGTAGGCAATTGGTGTGGTCAATTTAGTCGTGGGGGTGATTTTGGACCAAACGTACAAACAGAAACCTACCAAGTAGTAGCTACTTTTAGTGATGGTACTTGGAATGCCTTGTATGACAACGCTTATGATTATGAGGTTATGGATAAAAAAGCGCAAGCACTTAATCAAAATTTTTATTCAGGCATAGCAAAAACGATGAAAGTAGTTTGCTTCTATGAATTGGTAGATTTGTTTAACAATGTGCCTTATACAAAAGCTTTTAACTTAGCTAATGTGGTATCACCAACATACGATAAGGGTACTGATATTTATAAAGATCTATTTTTGAAATTAGACCAGGCATTGGCATTAATAAATAGTGCAGGTGCTGATATAAATATTGCAACAGCAGATATTATGTTTAAAGGTGATAAATCTAAGTGGCGTGAATTCATTAACACTATTCGTTTGAAAATGGTATTGCGTTTGGCAAACACCACTGGTATAATTGTTCCAAGCACTGAACTTGCAAAAATAACCGCTGAAGGTTGTCTAGGTGCAGGCGAAACAGCTGCTGTGAATCCTGGTTATAAAGCCGCTTTTAGTGGTAGTAACGTTTCTCAACAAAATCCTTTTTGGGATACTTATAAAAAACTTGTAAATGGTAATGAAGCTACAAGATCTACACGTGCAAATTCCTTTACGCTTAATATTCTTAGTGCAACGCCTACTGATATACGTAGAGAGTATTATTATGAGCCAACAGTAGTTGGAGGTGCTTATGTAGGAACAGTTTATGGTCAGCCAATTATTGCATTAAATTCTGATAATCAATCTGGTGTTGCAGGAAAGGGTTTAGCAAAATCAGCATCACAAGATCAATGGATGTTAACATCAACAGAAAGTCTATTTCTTCAAGCAGAAGCTAAATTAAGATATCCAGCAACTACAACAATTGCTGGTACAGATGCAAGTTTGTTTGCTGCAGCTGTTAATGAGTCTTTTACTTGGTTAGGAGTTCCGGGTGCTGCAGCTGCAGCAGCCAGTTATCTTGCATCAGGAAAGACAACTGTAATTGGTGGAAATACAATACAGCTTACAGATTATGCTGCTACAACAAATAAATTACAAACCCTTATTTACCAAAAGTACTTTAGCCTAGTTGGCCAAGCTAATTTTGAGATTTATGCGGATTTACGTCGTACAGGTTTTCCTGCCGTTCCTCAGTCTGCAGCAAATAATGTTGGTACTGCCTATATACCTAAGAGATACCCTTATCCTCAGGTTGAATTTAATACAAATGCAGGTAACGTGTCTGCAGAAGGAACAATCAATATTCAAACAAACAAGATATTTTGGATGCCATAATTCTTAATTTTAAAAAACAAAAAAAATGAAAAATATATTAAAGCTTACATTCCTTGCATTTGTTGTTCTTGGGCTCGTTTCCTGCCTTAAGGATAAGGATTATGACAACAATGTTGTTGGTTTAAATTTGGATAGTGCTCCAAAGATTATAGAATTAGCAGTTTCTCCTAATAGTGCTGCAAAAACCAAAACTGTTGGTATAAATGCTGTTAATCAAGTAGTAGATGTTGATATAGCAACAGTAAGACTTGCTGCTGCAGAACCAGCAGCAGAGGACATTACAGTAATTTTAGATACTACACAGTCTGCAACTATCATTAATGATTATAATACTGCCAATGGTGCTACTGTGGTTCGTATGCCTTTGGCGATACATAGTTTTGTAAATGGTGTAAAAGTTGTTATACCAAAAGGTAAAAGAGAGGCTAACGTAATAATCAAAGCAAATGCCAATGATTTAGGTCTTATAAACGTATATGGTATTGGTTTCAAAATTGCTTCTATATCAAACCCTGGTTATGTTATTAGTGGTAATTTCAACTCTTTCTTAAGCATGATCTCTGTTAAAAATGCTTATGATGGTAGATATCAAGTAGATTTCACTAATTATCATCCTGCAAGTAATCCTGGTTATACAGGAGGCACTCAAGAGGTGGAACTAAGAACAACAAGTGCAACTGCTTGCAAAATTTGGTTTACTGCTGCGGGTGCTTATGGTAACCCAGCTATACTTAATGGTGCTTTAAACTATTTTGGATCTCAAGAGCCTGAGTACACCATTAATCCAACTACAAATGCGGTGACAGTTCAAAACGCTTTTCCTGGAGCTGCTACTTTCTACACCATGAATCCTACACATCCTAACAATTATGATCCTGTTAATAGGATTATTAATGTAAGGTGGGGTTACAGTTACGTAGGGGGTAATTTTGCACTAGGTACTTCTCGTGAGTGGACACAAAAACTTACATACTTAGGACCAAGATAATTTATTTTAATCTTTTATATTAAAGAGGCTGTCTCATTTACGAGTCAGCCTCTTTACTTTAATACAAAAGGAGATTAATTTCGTCTGTTTATTCATAATGGTCCAATTGTATTGTCCTAAATGACTACTAAAGCGGCATTATACTGAAAGTTAATTGGACTACATTCCCATATAATTGGTATAATTGTATTTTTAATTATTACGGATAAAAACATTGTAAAAATCGTTTCACCCACTTCATTAGTTTTTATTTAATATAAATCTATAACAATAACTTGTTTATATTATATAGTAAATTATTTATTTCCGTATGCTTTTATGAAGTAGATTTATCTCTATATATAATTTTCTTTAAAACTAGAATTTAAAAGAAGAAATACATATTTTTATTTATAAATACATTCTCTAATTAAAATATTCATCATTTAACTATTATAAAAAGACAAGAATGGAGCAAGCCCCAAACCAAATTAATATAGAAATTTCAGATGAAATAGCTGAAGGCACCTACATTAACTTAGCAATAATCACACATAGCCATGCGGAGTTTGTGTATGATTTCGTAAATGTAATGCCGGGTACGCCAAAGAGCAAAGTAAAGAGTAGAATCATTATGACCCCCTTCCATGCTAAACGTTTTATGAAGGCCATGGTAGAAAATGTTCAAAAATTTGAAGCTGTAAATGGTGTTATTCAGGATTTGGAAGCAGTGGAAATACCCTTCAATTTTGGTGGGCCTGCAGGCCAAGCATAATGATGAGTTAGGTTTTTATTTATCTAATTAAAGAAAATGATCCTTTTCTCTCAACGATATTACCATTGATATCTATTCCTTCTGCAAACCATACATACGTACTAGTGTTTTGACTTATACCCCTTATTTTTCCATCCCAACCTATGGAAAAATCATTTGTAGAGAATATTATTTCTCCGTATCGATTGTATATTTTAAAGTATTTTAAATATTTCATCCCCCTTGGTATTGCTTTTAAAAAGTCATTTCTGTAGTCATTGTTTGGAGTAAATGCAGTAGGCACAAAAATGCCTATTTCTTTATACACTTCAATATATATAGAGTCTCTAACTATACACCCCAAAGCAGTAGTTGCTTCTATGGTATAATGTATATTTTTGGTAATGGTAGCAATTGGATTTTGAATAAATGGATTATCTAATCCTTCTGATGGAGACCATTTAAAAGTAATAAAATTACTATTTGTCAAATCTTTTGCAAATAATGGTATGGTTTGATTAATAAAAATACCTGTATCATTACCTGCAAATATTTTAAATCTATTCGTAGCAACTAAATTTAGCTGTTTATTTGTTGTACAGCCATTTACATCTCTTACAATAAAATTTATTGGTGATGCAGGTAAATTAGTAAAAGTATTGCTAGATTGAAAATTTATTCCATCTTTTGAAAATTGAAAAGGGGCAATGCCATTTGTAGTTGTGAGCGTAACTTTACCATTCGAAAAACCACAATCTGGTTGTGTTACATTTGAAATAGCTAGGGAGAATATATTTGCGGGAGGTATTTTTACAATCGTTTTTCGAATAACTGAGTTAGCATCTTTTACAGTTATTTCATAATCTTTTGCAATTAAATTTGTAAATACGTTTGAGTTCTGAAAATTTATACCATCTAGAGAGTATTGATAACCGGGAGTACCGTACGTAGCTGACACTATAATCGTAATATCATTACCGCTGCATAGATTTGATTGAGTAAAGCTAGCACGGAGATTACCACAGAAAGCGGAGGGATATCTTTTTATTAAATTAGGTAATCCCGTCAAACATAATTTACCATTTAAGTTTATTCCAATATTTATAAAGCCACAGCTTGCTCCAAGAAAATTTGGGTTTTGAATAATACCCACATAAGTTTTGTTATTTCTTGCTACATAGATTTTGCTATCGGAACCAATTTGTAAAGCTCCCCCATTTTCAATTGTTGTGTTTAAATTAGCTAAAATAAACTCAGAATTTTTAATGATGGTTGGGTTATTTGAGCTTAAGTCGTATTGCGATAATTTAAATTTTCTAAAGCTTGATAAATATAACTTACTGTCATCTTTAGAAAATTCAACCCCATATGCAGCACTATCTGATACTACAAATCCGTTTGAAACAATTCCAGTTTGGGTGTCGAAATCAAATAATTGACACTTTTCAAATCCTAATTCATTCGCAGTACATAATTTGTTGCCGTTAGTAGAAAATTTCATAGATCCAACAGCGTCGTTTACTTGAGCATTCGCAATTCCTGCATTTGAAACAATTGGATTTAAATCTATACCCGTTGAGCTTAGTGAAAATGATAAAAATTTATTTGAACCTAATTCTTGTAAAAGTACCCAATAATCAGTCCCATTATTTTGAAATGTAGCATGAATTCTCTCTGTTGTAGGAGCAAATAAAAATGTGTTTTTATTTACTACATTACCTTTCCCAAAATCTAATCTCATATCTACAATAGAAAATAAAGCAGCACCCTCAAAATTTTGAGATGGAGTTGTAAAAATATAAAATATGTTACAATCTCCTGGTTTAGGCAAAACTAAAATTTGAGATGATGAATTGTTTCCTCCAAGCCCAAAGCCATTAGGCATTTGTTCCTTATTATAATTCCATACATTAATTCCATTTGTAAAAAAAAGCAAGTCGCCATTGGCATCACAGATGGAGCTAACACCTTCAACATGAGAAAATACACCATCTATCAATACTGTAGGTGGAGTTGTATTAAAATTTAAGCCTGCCTTATCACCAAAATACCATACGTTATTTTGGTTTTGAGAATGGCAAAGAGTTGTAAAAAGTAAAAATGATACTACAATGTAAATCCTAAGGTTATTCATAATGGCCTATAATACAGTACTGCGATAAAGTTAGACAATTTTCCAATCAAGGATTGTCATTTTTTTTATTAACTTTCTATGCATGAAATTAAGGGCTATCCTTCAATTAGGTCTATCACTGAGATTACAATAGGAACCGAATAAGAATTGTAGAGAAAATTATTATAATAAATCTTTTATTACTTTTAATATTAAGTGATATTTCTTCAAATTAGGTTTTAGGGAAAGTGTACTATATTTCAATTTATTTATTCTATCAAAATCATTTGTTGTTTTTAATGTATAAGTATTTTATACGTAGCATATGAAAGCATGTTAGTAGAACGTAGTCAATTAAATAATAGCGAATCTTTAAATAGAGTGTTCTGTATTTAATTTTCTATGAATGCTTTACCTTAAACACTAGCGGTATATTTACCCTTATACTAAAATTTCTTCCCATATTAAATACCCCATTTCTGTTTGTTACAGGATTTGTTGCAGTATATTTTAACCTGCTTAAATGATTTTGATAAGCAACATCGGTTATATTATTTGCAGCTAGATTTATGCTAAATAGTTTAATAGCCTTTTTAGAAACTACATCCGTTCCTACACCGAAGTTTAATAAACTATAACCAGGTGTTGTTGTTTCTGTATCAAATGCAGTAAATGCTCTGGATTGTTTAAACGTATTGTCCAATTCTATTTTTGCATAAAAATTAGAAAATGAATTACCTATCTTTTTAAAATCAGCCCTTAACTCTGTAAGTAATTTAGGTGCAGGAATAAAAGGTAAGTTTCTTGTACCTTCTATTTGTTCAGAAAAATTACCAGATACAAAAGAAAAAGTATTCTGAAAATGCAACCAATCAATAGGATGGGGATGAATGTCTAATGTGGCTTCAATACCTGCAAGAGAAGCCTTGCGTTGGTCAAATTTGAAGGTGCTTACATCTTCTCCATCTACAACTGTTATAGAGTCTCCACCTGCTTTAGAACTTAGTTTTTCATAAAAAATAAAATTACTAAAAGAATTTATGTAGCCAGCCAAATTGAAAGATACGTGTTGGTTATTCAAATCTATAGATGCATCAAATTGTGTACTTACTTCGCTTTTTAGATTTTCATCACCTATCTCATATCTTATTGTTCCTTCATGCTTTCCATTGCTAGCGAGCTCTGGTATACTTGGTGCACGAAAGGCACGGGCAACATTTAATTTTAGATTTACATGCTGGTTTATTTCATAAGCTAAACCGGCACTACCAGAGAAATTTCCAAATGATTTTTTAAACTTGTCTGCTTTTGTGGTACCATCTGTTTCTAATAGATTGGCTACATCAATATTTCTATTATCGTACCGCATACCACCACTTACAGTAACATTTTTTATTTCTTTCTCCAAAAACCCAAACACACCTAAGTCAGTAAGATTGTAATTTGGTATTAACTGTTCTATACCCCTGTTGGTATTTTTTTGATTCATACCGTTAGATCCTATGCTTGGCTTCCATCCATTTACTTCTTTTAAATGAAATTGTGCAGCATATGTAAATGTCTGTAAATCGAAAAACAATCCTCTTTCAGTTAAGACATCTACATTACCAAACTCTTCTCTCTTATTTCTTTGATATCCCACATTTAGTGTAAGATTGTTTTTGCCTATTTTGAAATTGTTATCGCTTGCAATTTTAAAATGTCCTATTTGTTGAAATGGAACAAAAGGCTTCGTAGCTTTAAAGTCAGCATCAGTTGGGGCTGCTTCGCCTCCACCAGGTAATGCTTTAATGAAATTTCCATTGTTGTCTCTATCGCCTTCTATCAAACCTGGGTTTAAATTGAAATCACTAAAAACTAAATGGCTAAAACCCCAACTACCATTGTATCCTACATAGCCTCCAAAATTCTGTTCATTAAATTTTGAGTTGAAAACCTTGCCATCGTATTTATTTTTATAATCTGCAGCGGCTCTTGTTGTTCCATATAAATTCCAACTAAAGCCATTTATATTTCCACCTACATTACCATATAAACTTCTTAGTCTATTATTGCTCTGGTAGTTTGAACCTACATTTAATTTTACGGTGTTATTTTCTACAGGCACATTGCTAATGATATTTATTACTCCTGCCATTGCGTCGCTACCATATACCAATGAAGCAGGTCCTTTTAGTATTTCTATTTTTTGTACACTAGCTTCGTCTATTTCTATACCATGTTCATCGCCCCATTGCTGACCTTCTTGGCGTACTCCATCATTTATGGTAAGTACACGATTGTAACCAAGTCCTCGTATTACTGGTTTTGAAATGGCAGGGCCTGTAGATAAAGAGGTCACACCAGATTTTCTCGTGATAGCATCGATAATATTGGTTGCTGTAGTTTGTTGCAATTCATCTTTACGCATTACTGAAACTTGAAAAGGGACTTTCTTTAATTGTGCTGCACGAGTAACGCCAGTTACGATCACCGCATTGTTTTCTACCACCGATTCAGCCAAAATAAAATCTTTTTTTGTATCTCCTTTTATTTCTATGCGCTCTGCAATTGTATTGTAACCCACATGCGAAATTTCTATCAAATGAAAACCTTCTTGAATATTGGTCATAAAAAATTCGCCATTAGCGTTGGTAGCTGTTCCGGTTCTCGTATCAGAAATATAAATAGATACCCCACTCAAAGGCTTTCCTGTAGCAGCATCTGTAACAATACCACTAAAATTTCCCTTTAATAAATTTGAAGGATTGTTAGCGTTTGCTAAAAGAGCAATAAGCATTGCGAATACAAATAGTATTTTTTTCATTTTTTAATTTTTTTCTTAGAATGGTATTTGAGCTAAAAATTTGTTATGCAAATTTTATAATGATCAGTAAATATTTATAATTGTAACAATGTTGCAAATGTAAGCAATATATTTATATTTGCAGCAACGTTGCAAATATTATTTTTTCTTTAGTTTTGTCAACGTTAATAAGTTTCTCCAACTTTACACAAGATTAAAATAGCTTTAAAAATCTACTAGCTTTTAATAACGAGGATTTGCTCGAAAATTATTTTGCTACTTTTCTAATGTACTTTGTTAGAATTACTATCATAGAATTGTTTACTCGTCCTTCTATTTGCTCGGCATTATCAGATACTAAGCGTATGTTATGCACCACAGTACCAACTTTGGCACTAAAGGTTGCACCCTTTACATCCAACGATTTTGTAAGTACAACGTTATCGCCATTATGTAGTACTGCTCCAAAACAATCGAGGTGGGTTACGATATCATCGGGGTTTTTGCCATCGCCGTTTGCTTTTGCCCATTCAAGTTCTTCCTCATCGAGGTAGGACATATCTATTAAATCCTGTGTCCAATCGAATTGTGTAAGTTTGTGTAACATGCGCCACGAGGCTATTTTAGCCGCAGGCAATTCGCTCCAAATGGTTTCGTTTAACATACGCCAATGGTTTTCATCGGCTTCTGATGGGTTTTCTAATTGAGTAATGCAAGTTTCGCAAAGCCAAAGTTGATTTTCAGCATTTTTACTTGGGCTCATTGGTAATGCATAAGGCTTGTTGTTATTATCTGCTTTGCATAATTCACAAGCACCTTCGCTTCGTTTTTGTAATTCTTTATCTGTACTCATATTTTAACATTAGTGCAAAGGTGAATTTTAGTTTTATGAAAATCAAATTAAGGATTTATATAGAGAATATTTTTGCCAGGAAGGCGCAAAGGCGCTTGATTTTAAATGTTTATCACAAAGAGCAAAAAGTATTTCACAAAGTACACAATGGTTATAACAAAATACGCTAAGCATTTGTGTTTATATATTGCATAATTAAAGTTGAACAATGATATACTGTTGAACGGAGCGTCGCCAATTCAGTTGCCCAATGCTGAAAAGCTGGTTACCCAAAAAAATTAATCTATATTTTCGATAATACCTGCAATGCCCTGCCCGCCTCCAATACAAGCGGTTACCATGCCGTATTTTTTATTGAGGCGTTTTAAATCGTTGGTTATTTGTATGGTAAGTTTGGCGCCTGTACACCCAAGCGGATGCCCTAGTGCTATGGCTCCGCCATTAATATTTACAATGTCGTTATTAAGCTCAAGTGTACGAATTACAGCTAGTGATTGCGATGCAAAGGCTTCGTTTAATTCAAACAAATCTATATCATTTAAACTCATACCAGCTTGTTTTAAAACCTTTGGTACTGCTGCAATCGGGCCAATCCCCATAATACGAGGCTCCACACCCGCACTTGCACAATTAACCAAACGAGCAATTGGTTTTAAACCAAGTTCGTTTAACATACGCTCACTCATTACTACCACAAAAGCCGCACCATCACTCGTTTGTGAGCTATTGCCGGCAGTTACACTTCCGCCTACCGCAAAGGCAGGTTTTAATTTTGCCAAACCTTCTGGTGTTGTATCTGTCCTTACGCCTTCATCGGTATCTACAATGTATGTTTTCGTTTTTCGTTTGCCAGCTTCATCAACATAAACCTGCTCTATATTTATTGGTAGAATGCCTGCTTTAAAATGCCCATCTTTTATAGCAGTTGCCGCTTTTAAATGACTGTTATATGCAAACATATCTTGGTCTGCTCTATTCACATTGTATTCATTGGCCACAGCTTCAGCTGTAAGCCCCATGCCCAAATAATAATCCGGATCATCTTTTGCAATTGCATACGATGGAACTGTTTTCCACCCTGCAGTAGGTACCAAACTCATACTTTCTGTACCGCCAGCAACTATACATTCAGCCATCCCACACCGTATTCTCGATGTAGCCATCGCAATACTTTCTAGTCCACTTCCGCAATATCTATTGATGGTAATACCAGGCACTTCAACACCCAATGCCTTTGCTGCAATAATTCTACCGAACTGTAATCCTTGCTCAGCCTCAGGTACGGCGTTTCCTACGATAACGTCATCAATACGCTTTGTATCCAATTGTGGCATTGTAGCCATCAATCCCTTTATTACTTCTATTGCCAAATCATCGGGTCTTGTAAATCTTAATCCACCTTTTTTACTTTTTGTAACAGCCGTTCTAAAACCTGCTACTATATATGCTTCTTGCATGAGCGTATTTTTTAAATTTATAATAGTTGTTTATGCAACTTTCTAGTTCAAAGATAGAAATTTAAAACAATTAATAAAAAAAAGGATGGTTTATATTTGCAGCAATTATGTATAATCTCCTTCGCAGTTTCCTTTTCATGTTCGATGCTGAAAAAGTGCACCATTTCTCTATGAATGGTTTGAAGTTTCTTTGCAGTGTAAAGTTTATAAAAAATATAATTGCTAAACATTACAAAGGTTACGAGTTACGAGTGGGAAGTTACGAGTTAAATAACCCGAAATCCGACACTCGACATTCGACACTTTTACAACTTCCTTTTAAAAATCCTGTTGGCCTAGCAGCAGGCTTCGATAAAAACGCAAAATATTTGAACGAATTAGAAGCCCTCGGTTTTGGATTTGTAGAGATAGGAACGGTAACTCCTTTAGCTCAAGAAGGCAATACTAAAACGCGGCTTTTTAGATTGCCAAAAGATAAAGCGCTTATTAATAGAATGGGATTTAATAACGATGGGGTAGATGTTGTAGCGGAACGTCTTAAGCGTTGGCGGTTGGAGGTTGGCTTTGGGCAATTGGCAATTGACAATTTACAGTTGGCAAAAGAAAGTTTGCAAATTGAGAACCCACTGCCCACTGCCCACTGCCCGCTGATAATCGGTGGCAACATTGGAAAAAATAAAATTACACCCAACGAAGATGCATGGAAAGACTATGAAACTTGTTTCATTGCGCTTCACCCTTATGTAGATTATTTTGTAGTAAATGTAAGCAGCCCAAACACGCCTGGTTTAAGGGAATTGCAGGAAAAAGAAAGCCTTCGCAAAATTCTTTTAAAGTTAAAAACTAAGAATGAGGAATTAAGTACAAAGAATGGTTTTCAACAAGCTGAGGCTGAAAACTCCACAAACCTTCAACCTTCAACTACTTTACTAAAACCTATTCTTTTAAAAATTGCACCAGATCTTACACAAACACAAATTGACGATGTAATTAGTTTAGCGTTGGAAATAAAATTAGATGGATTGGTAGTGGCAAATACAAGCTTAGATAGGACCAATTTAATAACACCTAATTCGCAACTCGAGGCAATAGGACTCGGAGGATTAAGTGGCTTACCTATAAAGCAAAGGGCAACAGAAATGATCTCATACATTGCCAAACAAACAAATAACACCATTCCGATTATGGCAAGTGGAGGTATTTTTACAGGCGAAGATGCAGCAGAAAAATTGAAAGCTGGCGCATCGCTAGTGCAAGTGTGGACAGGCTTTGTGTACGAAGGACCTGCAATAGTTAAAAAAATTACTTCTTATCTTGCCGCAAATAGGCAAAAAACGTAAGATTTGACACGCAAGATTGGCGACTTAAAACAATAGTATTAAGACATAAGAATTGAAAAAAATAGATTGGAGATATTAGAAATAACACTATGACTCTGATGCGAAAATATAGTTAAGGATTAATTTAAATTTTTTTTATGGAGTATTTATTTACATCGGAAAGTATTATCAGTTTTTTTGTTTTAGTAATTTTAGAAGTTGTTTTGGGAATTGACAATGTCATTTTTGTAAGTATAATCATTGATAGGCTGCCACAAGCAAAAGAAAAAAAAGCTAGACGTGTATGGATGATTGCAGGTATTCTCATAAGAAGTATTTTATTGATGGGGCTTGGCTGGTTATTGGCTCAAAAAGGAAAGTCTGTATTAAATGTTTTCGATAAGCATTTTGATATAGCTAGCCTCGTAATGCTTGCAGGAGGTTTGTTTTTAATTTATAAAACAGTAAGAGAAATACACCATAAACTTGAAGGTGAAGATGATGAAGCTTACGGTGAGAAAAAACCTGAACTTAGTTTTGGTAAAGCCGTGATGCAAATAATGTTGATTGATACAGTTTTTTCTTTCGACAGCATCATCACAGCAGGAGGTACAGCTGAGCATGTAGAAATTATGATTGCTGCGGTTGTTATTGCTATGATCATCATGTTTTTATTTAGCCCAAAAATTTCTGCATTTATTCATAAGCATCCATCGTTAAAAATGTTGGCTTTATCGTTCTTAGTTATGATAGGCCTTACATTGGTTATAGAAGGCTGGGATAGTGAAAAAGCACATGATTTACATCTAAAAAATTATGTTTACTTCGGCATGGCATTCTCATTTTTGGTAGAACTACTTAATATTAGACTAGTACGAAAAGCAAGGAAAAGACGAGTTGTTCGTTTGAATGAACCAGTGTTACCTGAAGAGAATACTGGGGAAGGGATTTCTGATAGTGCTCATTAAACCTATTTTATGCAAAGCAATGTGGTAGCAACCAATGCAGCAGTTTCTGTTCGCAATCTTGTATCGCCTAGAGATACTGGTAAAAACTTATTTTGCAATGCAAGTGTTATTTCCTCTTTTGTAAAATCGCCCTCGGGGCCAACTACTATAGTTGAATTGTAAAAGGGTTGAAGAGTTGAAATGATAGTTTTTAATGAATGTTTAATTTCGTCTTCACAATGAGCAATGAATTTGTGCTCTTCTTTTCTTTCTTTTACAAATGCATCAAATTTTTTAGCTTCAGTAAATATTGGTAACCAAGCTTGCTGAGACTGCAACAAAGCGCTTACTAATATTCCTTTCATACGCTCTTTTTTTAAGAATTGTTTTTCGGTTCTATCACACATAAGCATTACAATTTCTGTAACGCCTATTTCAGTAGCTTTTTCTAAAAACCACTCTAGTCTGCTGTTATTTTTTACTGGAGAAACCGCTATGCAAATTTTGTTTTTATTAGCTTCTACAAATTCTCTATCAATAATTTTTACGGTACACTTTTTTTTATTTGCATCTGTAATTTCTGCCAAATAAATATTCCCAAAACCATCAGTAAGCTTTATTTGCTTGCCTGCCTGCATACGAAGTACTTGCACTATGTGCTTGGAGTTTTCTTCATTTAGTACAACAAAACTATCAGAAGAATTTATTGGCTCAGTAAAGAAAAATGGTAATGGCATGATGGTAAATATAATTTATCATTGAGGTACTGGAGCTCTATTATCTATCCACAAATCTTTATAGCTATCATTCCATTCAAACTTAAACCTACGGTGGCTCCACAAATAATTAGCAGGGTCTTCTTTAATGGTTTTTTCTAAAATATCTCTATATAAATTTGTAAGTTCTCCTTCTTTAGTAGTTGCCCCTTTTTCGCAAAGCAAATTGGCTTTAAAACTATAATGCCCTCTTTTTACTTTCTTAAAGCCTACATAAACAACTGCAGCATTGTGTTTTCTTGCACCTTTTTCAGGGCCTGTTACAAATGGTGTTGGATGGCCAAAAAAATTGAGCCAGAAAGCTGTTTTTGGCACACCAGGATTTTGATCTGCAGCCAATGCCATTAAATATTGTTTTGTAAAAACGTCGTGCATCCTATTTTTAAATTCATTCGCACCAACCATAATAGTTCCATACCTGCATCGTATATCAAAAAATATTTTTCCAATTGCCTTATTTGTAATTGGAATATAAATGCCTACAAAAGGGATTTTTAAATTAATTGAGTAAATTAAATTGGCATACTCCCAATTAAATTGATGCCCCGCCATTAAATTAATATTGTAACCTTTTTCTATTAACTCATTTATCAAATCAAAATCTCCTGTTGTTCTTTTTAATAATTGTTTTTTACTTATTGAAATAAATTTAAGTGACTCAATAAATGTATCTGTAAAGTAGGTATAGAATTTTCTAGCAATTTGAATTCTTTCTATTTCTGTCTTTTCAGGAAAGGCTATGCGTAAATTATTTAATACAACCTCTTTTCTGTATTTTATAACATGGCATAATAAGAACGAAAATAAATCGCTAATACCATATAGTATAAAAAACGGCAGTAAAGAAAACAAATACAATAATGGGTAAATAATGTAGTACATAGTTTGCAAATATAATCTAAAGTTTTTTTGAACCACAAAGGCTCTAATACCAATTATATCGATATGTAGTCCAATTGACTTTCTGTTTAATGCCGCTCTAGTAGTCGTTTAGGCCAATGCAATTGGACTATTACGAATACACACGGTGAAGGATACCAAGTAAGCTATGTATAAGACAGATTCATGCATCTACCCTTTGGGTGTCTCGAATAAGCAGTCAGTCACTTGATAATACAAAATATTACAAAACGGTATTTTGCAAAACTTTTTGTTTATTCGGATAATCAGTATTAAAATGTAAGCCTCTGCTCTCTTTGCGAAGCTCTGCACTTTTTATAATAAGGTAAGATACCGTGATCATGTTTCTTAGCTCACACAATTGAGGAGATACCTCTGTTCTTTCATACAAATGCTCTGTTTCTTCGTGTAATAAATC
Source organism: Ferruginibacter sp. (assembly GCA_031377605.1). Classification (GTDB taxonomy): domain Bacteria; phylum Bacteroidota; class Bacteroidia; order Chitinophagales; family Chitinophagaceae; genus Ferruginibacter. The sequence continues at coordinate 14,276 of JANMFB010000277.1, read as the reverse complement.
TATTCGCCTATTTGCTCTTTGTAATCTTTCATTGTTACGAACAATACCAACATAATCACTCATTAACAGTTTCATTTCTTTCAAGCTCTGGGTTATTAAAATCATTTCCTTAGGGGCAGTAGTACCCGCAGCGTTCCAATAAGGTATTTCGTTTTCATTAATAATAGAAAAATTATTAGACTCAACTTTAACTATTGTGTCAGTATAGGCTCTGTGAGCAAATACCATCGCCTCTAAAAGTGAATTACTTGCAAGTCTATTTGCACCATGTAAGCCAGTGCTTGCACATTCACCTGCAGCATATAAATTTCTTATAGATGAATGACCATATTCATCCGTTTTTACCCCACCACAACTATAATGTGCAGCTGGTGAAACGGGAATCATATCTTTTGCAACATCAATGCCAATACTCATACATTTTTCTCTAATATTTGGAAAGTGCTCCTTAAATTTTTCTTGGTCCATGTGCCTACAATCTAAGTAAACAAATTCTGTTCCATTTACTTTCATTTCATTGTCAATAGCTCTTGCTACAATATCTCTTGGAGCTAAATCTTTTCTTTCATCATAGTTTTCCATAAAAGCAACTCCCTTTGCATTGCGCAAAATACCACCATCTCCACGTACTGCTTCGGTAATTAAAAACGAGTGACCACGTACACCCGCCTCGTACAATGCGGTAGGATGAAATTGAATGAACTCAATATTTTCAATTCTGCCCTTTGCTCTGTAAACCATTGCCACACCATCTCCTGTAGCTATTGCAGGGTTGGTTGTACTTCTATAAACTTGCCCATTGCCACCTGTAGCAAGCATGGTAATTGCAGCAGTTATTTTTTCAATTTTATTTGTAGTAAGGTTCAATACATATACACCATAGCAAGCAATATCCGGAGTAGATTTTGTAACCAAATAGCCAAGGTGATGTTGCGTAATAATATCCAGTACAAAACAATGGCTTATCAAATTAATGTTGCTACATTTTTTAATGGCTTCTAGTAAAGCTCGTTCCATTTCTTTACCTGTAACATCTTTGTGATGCAAAATTCTATGCTCACTATGCCCACCTTCTTTGCCAAGTTTATAATCACCATCAGGATCTTTATCAAATTCTGCTCCCCAAGATATTAACTCCTTAATTCTTTCTACACCTTCTTTTACTACTATTTCTACCACATGAGGATTGCAAAGGCCGTCACCAGCAATGAGCGTATCCTCTATGTGTTTTGCAAAACTATCTTCGTCAAAATTTATTACTCCAGCAATACCGCCTTGTGCATATTTTGTATTCGTTTCATCGCTTTGTGTTTTTGTAAGTATAGTAATTTTTTTATCAGGTAATGCTTGGGCACATTTTAGAGCGTAAGTAAGCCCTGCTATACCCGAACCAATTACTAAAATATCTGTTTGCATGTGTAAAGATTAGGTTACAAAGATACTATTAAAGTAAGTTTTTAAAGTAAGCCATAAATGGCTAAGGTATATCAGAATGTTTTGCCAAAAGCTCAAGAAGAAAAATGAAAATACGAGGATTGAAGTATTTTAGTAAGCGATTACATTAAAACTAACTCCCTAATAATTCAAGCATAAAATTTATATATTTACAGCATGAAAAAAATTCTAAAGTATATTCTCAGAGGCTTCTTAGTACTTTTTATTTTATTAAATGTGGTTGTAATATTTCATGCCTATAAGTTTACCCATTTTTATGAGCCAAATGAAGTAACAATAAAAAAGCAACAGGATAAAACGAAATGGGATATTACCAAAGAAATACTTTTTGGTATAAATGCTATTAAACAAAAAAATATTGCACCCGATAGTACATATCAAGATATAAAGTTGGCTACTACCGATGGGTTAAAATTGGATGCTTGGATAATTTCTGTTCCCAATGCAAAAGGAACTGTCGCTATGTTTCATGGTCATGGAAGTAAAAAATCAGCCATTTTAGAAGAGGCAAAATCTTTTAGAACCCTTGGGTACAATACCCTACTTATAGATTTTAGAGCGCATGGAAATAGTGAAGGTAATACATGCACTATAGGCGCAAATGAAAGCGATGATGTAAAGGCTGCATATGATTATCTAAGTCAAAAAGGTGAAAAAAATATCACACTTTGGGGAATATCTATGGGTGCATCGGCAGTATCAAAAGCTATGAATGATTATCTACTTACGCCAAATAAAATTATTTTAGAAATGCCATTTGGTTCTTTATCAGATGCAGTGGTAGGCCGAGTGAAAATGATGGGCTTGCCAGCACAACCTATTTCTGTTTTGTTAACATTTTGGGGTGGAGTAGAGCATGGCTTCTGGGCCTTTAATATGAAACCTACAGAATACGTAAAAAAAATAAAATGTCCTGTCCTTGTGCAATGGGGCAAAAATGACCCTAGAGTTTCTCAAAAAGAAACAAACGAAGTTTATGCAAATATTACTAGTCCTAAAAAGCTAGTTGTATATGAAAACTCAGGGCACCAATCTCTTTGTGCAAACGAACATGAAAAATGGGTGGCTTCTGTAACTGAATTTTTAAAATAATGATTCCACAAGAAATATCTATCAATGATTATGATTACAATTTGCCAGATGAGCGAATTGCTTTGCATCCACTAGCGGAAAGGGACGCATCAAAATTACTATTGTATAAAAATGGCAACATAAGCGAATCCACATTTGCAAATATTGATACCCATTTGAAGGAAAATAGCTTACTCGTTTTTAATAATTCTAGAGTTATAAATGCTAGAATAAAATTTACTAAAACCAATGGTTCTACTATTGAAATTTTTTGCTTAGAGCCCTATGGAAATATTACGGAGTATAGCAGTATAATGCTACGTAAAAAGGTAAGTAGATGGAAATGTTTGGTAGGTGGTGCTGCTAAATGGAAAGAAGATTATCTTGAAAAGCAAATGGAGATAGGCAACGAAAAAGTGATTTTAAAAGCAACTAAAGTAGAAAAAATTACAGAAGCATTTATTATTGAATTTGCTTGGCAGCCTACACATTTTACTTTTGCGGAAATTATTGAAACTGCGGGATTTGTTCCGTTGCCTCCATATATAAAACGAAATACTGAAAAAGAGGACATAAGTAGATATCAAACTATTTATGCAGCCCACGATGGATCCGTAGCTGCACCTACTGCAGGTTTGCATTTTTCTGAAAACGTTTTTAAAAAATTATCCAATAAAAATATAAATAAAGCATACGTAACCTTACATGTAGGAGCGGGCACATTTAAGCCCGTAAAAGCAAATACGATGGCTGAGCATGAAATGCATGCAGAGTATATTGATGTAAACATAGAAACGATTAAAACCATAAAGCATAATCTTGGGAGAATTACTGCAGTAGGTACTACATCTCTTCGAACAATAGAAACATTGTATTGGATAGGATTGAGAATACTTAAGAATAAAGAAGCGAAAGACTTAATAATTACACAATGGGATGCTTATGCCGAAGAGAATAACCGCAATCCCATAAATGCTAATGATGTACTAGCTGCTTTAATTGAATGGATGGAGGAAAATAAATTGGAAAATATCTTTACTCAAACGCAAATCTTAATTGCACCGGGCTATACGTTTCGTATTGCAAATATGTTGGTTACAAATTTTCACCAGCCAAAATCTACTTTATTGCTACTTATAGCTGCAGCTATTGGTGGTGATTGGAAAAAAATGTATGAATATGCTTTGCAAAAAAACTTTCGTTTTTTAAGTTATGGGGATAGTAGTTTGATTTACATTAATGCTAAGGCTGAATCGTAACAGGTGTTCCCACTGGTATAAAATCATACAACTCTTGCATTTCAGAATATTTTATAGAGATACAACCGTCTGTCCAATTGTAAAAATTATCTATAGTCCACTCTTCCTCCTTGCGTGTAGCATGTATAGCTATACCATCACCTATACGGGCATTTGCAGCAATTAATCCTTTTGCTTTTCTCTCTTTAAATCGACGCACACTTTCTTCATTCGGATAATCTAACAACAACTCTTGTCCCCATCTTTTATTTACCTTTTTCATGATTATTTTAAAACTTCCTGTTGGGGTTCTTCTGTCTCCTTCTCTCATTTTATCCCCAAGATCTTTGCTGCCAAATACAATTGGGTAGGTTTCATACCAACCTTCTTCATCAAAAACTTGTAATTCATATTTCTTTTTTAAAATAATAATTGAATACGGATTTATTGCACCTCTAAGCCTAAAGGATTTTTTAACTCCTGCTCGTTTCGTTAAAGAACGAAAGTTTTTAGTTACAGGCTCAAAAGAGGAGAGTACTGTTACGCAAATGAAAGCAATTATGCCAATAATTAGAGTGTTTTTCATGTTGGGCCTTTTAGATTGCTACATTACAATATGTACTTTACAATAAACAATGGATTTCTGACTCTAAAAATACAAAATAGTAAAACACGAAAATGTTATAAAAATTGTAATTGGCAATAAAAGATTTTCTATATAAAAAGGCAGCCTCAAAACAATCAACAGTTAGATTTTTTTGTAGAAATATATCTAACGATTTAGTTCAAATTTGTAAATCCTTACGTACAAATTTGAGTTGTTTTGTGCTGCCTTATTAATTTATTCTTTATTGGAATTACCAATTGCTAAATCTTACTCCCAAAGCATATGGACGAATATTTAAACCCTTTTCAAAAATTGATTTAGGACTGTAAGAACCGTATAACCTTACCGGGCCTAGCCCAAGCTCTCCTATATAACTAAATTTAAAGCGTTCCAAATCATAGTCCCCTTGATTTTTTTGCTTACCTCTATCGTTGCTATTTTGCTTATTCCTTTCTCTAATTAAATAACCTGCACTTACACCAATACTTGCACTCAATCTTGGGGTTCCTTTTTTCTTATTGGTAGCAAAGTTTAACATCAACGGAACAGATACATATTTAAGATTTAATTTGTTTTTGCTGAAGGAAATAGAATCTCTAAAAATGAAAGGTGCGTTTGTTCCTAAGCCTGAGCCGTTTGGCAATATGCCAGATTCTCTAAAGCTAGTTTGCGAACGAAAATTATAATTATGCCATTCAACGCCCAATCCATATTTTAGATTTACGTTCTCTTTTGCCAATTTAATTTTTTGCATAAAAATCCAAAGATTCACATTGGCGCTTTTACCGCCTCTCAATTTTAAATCTTCTCCATTAAAACCTGGCGTGCCGGGCCTATTTATGATATTTGATGGAGTAGGAGAATAGTTGGTTTGATCATCCCAATTTGCAAAACCTACATCAACAATAAAATAGTTGGTACTGGTTTTTTTATTTCGTTTTACTTCGCTACCATCTTTAATAATAGTCATGGAATCATTGTTGCTTCTTTTATTTTTTTTAATGATAAGAATGCTACCAATACGAATAGTATCGTTATTGCTTTTTTTAACAATGGTTGAATCGGTTTCGGATTTTTGCTGAGCAAAAATTGTTGAAGTGAAAGCGCAAAGAGCCGCTAAAAAATAAAGCTTTTTCATTTTCTTAGTTTTAATTATAAATTGTGTTGATTATTTTGCAGCTATTTCAAAGCCTGCTATTTGTAATGTGTTTCCTGTTTTTACATTTGCTGTACGTTCTACAAATCTTTTTATTTTTCTAAAAAAACCTCCCACTTTAGATTTTTTTACATTTTCCTCACTCATGTAAAGAATTTTATTTTCATTTTTATCTTCTTCACTTATATTGTTTACTGCCACTGCGTCTTTATATGTATCTTCTAAAGGTTTTATATTTTCTTCAATCTTACTTACTACTTTCAAATTATTTTTAGCTATAACTACGTTCTCTTTTGTAAGTTCTTTTGGCACTAATTTTTCTAAAAGTTTTATTCTATCCTCTTTTGCTATAAACTGGTTATTGTTGTTTTTAAGTTCTTTTAATTCATTGATGCTGTTATTGTTTATTATACGTTTGTCTTTTGTATTTGTTACAATATTTTTTGAGTTATTTTTTATTTTATCATCAATGATTAATTTATTGTTGGTTGATTTTGTTTTGATATTATTTCTTACTGCTACCGTTTTTTCGATTACATTTTCAACAAGCATTTTTTTCTCATCTTCATTTATATTTTTAGTTGGCTTTATTGATTTTATAGGATTAATTACTAATTCTGATTCACGATCATTTTTATTGTTGTATAATTTTATTCCTGTAAATAATGCAATGCCAATAATAATAGCTGCAGCAGCCCATCTTAAGTAACCAAATATTACTACATTGTCTTTTTCTTTTTTATATAACAAATGCTTTTCTTGAAAAATTATTTTTTCGCAGGCGTCTAATTTTGCTTTTAGAAGCTGATTATACTCAGTTTGTACTTTGCGGTTTTTTTGCAGTAACGAATCTATATCTGCCGACTCATTTATTGATAATTCATCATCTAGTTTTAATAGTAACTTTTCTTGAAATTCAGTATTAAAAATAGTTTCTTTATATAAAAAGCTTTTGTCGGTAAGCGTTATTTCGTCAGGTGTTAAAATAGCTGCTTGAATCATTTCTAATTCCACCCTCAAATCTTCGTTTACAGTCACAAATTTTTCTACTGCCTCACGCTCATATGCACTCAGCTCATCATCTGCATAAAGCAGAAAAAAGTCTTCGTAATTATTTCGGTTAATGAGCATTTTTATATTTTAATTTTTACTTGAGCGATTTTGCCGCCAACATCCAACGATTATATTTTTATAATTATTTGATTTAAATTATTTATTTCTACCACTCAGGGTCTTTGCGTCTTTGCAGTTCTGTAAAACTTTAAATCACATTTTCTACCTTCACAATATATTCTTTCAATTGTAATCTTGCCCTATGCAAATACACTTTCACTTGGCTTTCATTTAATTGCGTTATTTCTCCAATTTCTGCATAGTTATATCCTTCATAATCTTTTAGCATAACCAAACTTCTATCTCTCTCACTCAACTTGCCCAATGCTTCTTGTAAAATTCTTTTTGTATTGTAGGCTTGGTTACTACTACCCAAAGCAGTTTCAGAAAAATCCTCTTTTAATACAGTTCTTTTATTTTTTCTAATATGATCAATCATTGAGTTATATGCCACCGTAAATAGAAAACTCTTACATTTATCATTATCAACCGTTAGCCTATTCACCCACATTTTCTCAAAAGTTGTCTGCACCACATCTTTAGAATCTTCTTTGTTTTTAAGATTCTTTAAGATGAAACGATATACATTATCTGCATATAATTTTACACATTCGTTATAGTCTTTTTCGGTCATGCAGTTGGTAAACAGGTTATAAAAAGATTACATTTTGTTATTTATTTCTTGTTATACGCACAGTTGGAATTGAAAGTTACAAAAATAATATATTATTTTATTTTGCAAGGTTTAATCCCTCGCTTGTATGTGTCAGACAGCTAAGAGGTTTGAATTTTCCGTTGTTTCAAGTAAGCTGTCAGACACATATAACAGCTAAGAGGTTTGAATTTTTCGATGTTTCAAGTAAGCTGTCAGACACATAGTTATAATAATGGTAAACCTATAGTACCAATGAAAACTTATCGACTTTTTGTTTGGGTGGTAAAATCCTAGGCATCTATCCATACACCACTTTCTTTCAACAAAAGAATTAATTCATCTACTGCAATTTCACTACTGATGTTCTTTTTCATCACTTCTTTTCCTTTGTACAAAGTTATTTTGTCAGTACCGCTACCTACATAGCCAAAATCTGCATCAGCCATTTCTCCTGGGCCATTTACAATACAGCCCATTATGGCAATCTTTAATCCTTTAAGATGGTTGGTTACATTTCTTATTTTAGATGTAGTTTCTTGTAAATCAAACAACGTCCTACCACAGCTTGGGCAACTGATGTATTCTGTTTTGGAAATACGGGTTCGTACAGCCTGCAAAATAGAAAATGAGGTATTATTTAAAAACTGATGGTTATTTTTTATAGGTAAGTACGTTCTGCCGCTCATTACATCATTGGTAATTTTTGTGGGGTCATTCATGAGCCAAATACCATCACCCATTCCATCTAACAACAATCCGCCAGCTGTTGCACTAAAAGAAATTAATTGTGAATCAATATTGTTTTGAGAACTTTCAACAGAAATTATAATTGGGCAATTTATTTTTTTGCTCATCAATTCGTTTACAAAAATCCTCATTTGCTGCATAGCGTTTTTCCTTTCAGAATAAATGCAAAGCACTATATTATTTTGGTCAGCTATTTTTTTAATAAGCGCATTGTTGTCATCATCTACATTTACACCAACAAAATTTAATGTATCGTGTATTTTCATTGCGCCGATAAATTCATAGGCAGTATATAGGGGGAAACATTTTTGTGTATCTGTTGTAGCTGCTTCCCATATCTTATAATTACAAATAAAATTAAGTGTGCCAGGCAATGCAAAGTTTATTAATTTATCTGCTGTGTACAAATAATCTGCCGCAGCATCTCCAATATTCCATTTGTCCGTAGCATCATCGTATTTATAACCTATCACTTCTAAGTCAGCTGCAACAATGCTTTTAGCCATCATAAAATCTGCAAATACTACTGGTACATTTTTACCACCAATATTTTTTACTGCTGTTGTTGTGTGTCTTTTATATTCAAAGGGAGAGTAGCATAAGTTGATAGTTGATAGTTGATGGCTGATAGTTGAAAGTTTTGAAGTTTCATTATTTTGCACACTGCCAACTGTTTCCTGTACACTATCAACTGCCAACTGTGAACTGTGAACTGTGAATTGTGAACTGCCCATTTCATACCTCTCCACCAAATCTTTGCAAACAGGAATTTCAAACTCTGGATCTTCTGTTAAGCTCACCCGTATTGTATCGCCAATACCATCTTCCATTAAACTGCCAATACCAATAGCAGATTTTATTCTTCCATCTTCGCCATCTCCTGCTTCAGTTACACCAAGGTGCAACGGATAACATTCGCCAAATTCTTCTTGCATATGTGTAATGAGCAACCGATATGCTTGCACCATTACAAGCGGATTGCTACTCTTCATGCTTAAAACGATATTGTGGTAATCTAAGCTGCGAGCAATTCGTAGAAACTCCATGGCACTTTCTACCATACCAATAGCAGTATCTCCATACCTGCTCATAATTCTATCGCTAAGGCTACCATGATTTGTACCTATGCGCATGGCAGTTCCATGTTCTTTACAAATTAACACAAGCGGTGTAAAACGATCTCTAATTCTCTCTATTTCTTCTGCATATTCGGCATCAGTATATTCTATTTGTTCAAATTTTTTCTTGTCTACATAGTTTCCTGGGTTCACTCTTACTTTCTCTACAATTTTTGCTGCTATCTCTGCAGCATTGGGTGTAAAATGTATATCAGCCACAAGCGGAATATGATAGCCAAGCTTGTTTAATTCATCTTTAATATTCTGTAAATTTTCTGCTTCGTTTTTCGATGGTGCAGTGATGCGCACTAGCTCTGCACCTGCTTCTATACACCTAATGGTTTGCGCTACTGTTGCTGCGGTATCCATCGTATCTGTAGTTGTCATCGTTTGAATACGCACAGGATTGTTACCCCCAAGTAATAGGGCTCCTATTTTTACTTCTCTGGTTTTTAAACGCTTGTATGTGGTTAAAGATTCTGTGTAAGATTGCATAAAATTTTAATAATTAAATCAGTTGCAAATATACGAAGGGTAGGTAGGATGCGGAGGAGAAAGTTTGGGAAGCGTTTGTGTAAATGATTAATATTCGAACAGTTTTATATTTTGTTTAAAATGTTATTATTTATAGGGCTTTTGTATTATGCTTTCTTTACAATACATTGTCAAGTCGTTTCTTGCTCAAAAGTGTTGAAATTTATTGGGTAGAATCAAAAGATAAGGTAAACAAAAATCTACCAATCCTTCTCCTGCTTATTAGGGCTTGCGGCACTTACTTTGTGTAATTTATCTTGCAGTTCTTTTTCTTTTTGTTGTAAGGCATTTAGCTTTTGCTCAGCGTCTTTTTTAGAAATATTACTTGGTTGAGGTTTGGGTTCCTTTTCGTCTTTTTTATCTTTATTATCGTTCTTTTTGTCATCTTGCTCCTTTTTTTCTTGCTCTTCTTGTTTTTGTTGTTTCATAGCAAGTTGCAAGTTATGCCTTGCATCTGCATTGGTAGCATCTTGTAATAAAGCTTTTTTATAAGCATCAATACTTTCTTGTAATTTTTTATTTGTTTGTAAGGCTACGCCTTTGTTGTAAAGTGCATTGCTTTTGTCTGCAGGTTTTACTGCTTCTTTTACTACTTTATCATAGGAAATTACCGCTTCTTCTTTTTTATCGGCCTTGTACAGTGCATTACCAAGGTTGTACTGTGCAATAGTTCCTTTTTTATTTTTATCAGCAGCAAGTTGGTATTCTTTTATGGCAGTTTCAAAATCACTTTTTTTATAGGCATCATTTCCTTTTTTTATAGTTTCATTTTCAGCCTGGGCAAATGATGAACTGTTACAAAATATTAAAAGAGTAGCAGTAATGTATTTTAATCTATGCTTATTTTTCTTACTCACTTCGCTTATAAAAAATTCTACAATTAAAAATAATAATGCAAAACCCAACAATAGTTGAAACCAGCTTTTATAATTTGCTAATGATTCATCTTCTACATTCCTAGTATCCATCATAGCTAACGACTTTTGGAGATTTGACACAACTGTTTCGGAATTGTTATACAACTGATAAACTCCATTTCCTTTTGAAGCAATATCCGCCAATGCTTGTTCATTTAATTTTGTAATAACAATATTACCTTGGTTATCTTTTTTTTCTTCACCGGTAAGTTCATCAATAATAGTAGTGCCTTGTGGGGAGCCAATGCCAACGGTGTTTATTACTACTCCTTGCTGTGCCATTTCTGTAGCTACTTGCATGGCATTTTCATCGTGATCTTCCCCATCGCTTATTAGCACAACGGCTTTATATTTTTTTTCTTTGCCATTAAATGCTGCATAACACATTTTTAAAGCATCGCCTATTACTGTGCCTTGCGACGGTACCGTTTCTGTAGATGCCGCTGATAAATACATTTTTGCAGCCTCATGGTCTGCCGTTAGCGGCATTTGTAAATATGCTTTTCCTGCAAAAACTATAATGCCAATTCTATCATTGCTTAACTTATCTATCAATTTATTCAGTAATTGTTTTGCCCTCTCCAGTCTGTTTGGTTGTATATCTTTTGCAAGCATGCTTTTGCTCACATCTATCGCTATCATTACATCTATACCATTTCTATTTATTTTTTCTGAACCAGTTTTTGTTCTCAAATTTGCCAGAGATATTAGTATCAAAGTCATAGCAAAGAATAGTATTAAAAATTTTTTTGGGTAAGATTTTTTATTATAATTGGCAGTGAGATCTTCTACTAAAACTGCATCACCCATCAGCTTGGCTACTTTTTTCTTTTTATACAACGCACAAAAATATACCAATGTAATAATCGGCAATAGCAATAACAGCCACAATAGTTCAATATATTGAAATGAAAGGTTCAATTATGTTTGCAAATTAGTGTATCCAAATGCAAAGGATGTTAATGAAAGAATAAACGTTTTAAAAATATAAGAAAATAGAGCTTCCATCCTTATATTTAAATTCGCTACAATCTTCACGTCACCCTTCTCTGAAAGAGAAGGGACGGTAATGTGTACTACTTCTCTCCCTTTAAAAAGCCATATTGATTCAAAATATTTTTTGTAATGGACAATCTAATCGTTTTAAAGTCAACATCTTTATTTGGCGTTTTTAGCAATGTCACAAAAAAGTACACATGTTTGTTTTCTTCTACCCAGCCAACAAGCCATCCAATCTGGTTGTTTGTTTCATCTACACCCCAGCCAGTTTTATAACTCAATTTGTAGGTAGTGTTATCTTCTTGCAACATGGCATCCCTTACTTGTTGTTGCGTACTTTTTCTGAAAGGTAATTGGTCAAAATATAATCTTTTTAGAAACCCCAATTGTTCATCTGGAGAAATTTTTAATTTATTGTTTAACCAAAAGGAATCTATTGAGCCACTCATATTTTTATTGCCATAGGAAAGGGTATCCAAAAATAATTTCATAGAATCTTTACCGATGCGCCTTGCCACTTCTTGGTAATAAGGGACACAGCTTACTTTAAAAGCTTCCGTCATATCCATATCTTTATTCCATTCTTCGTTGTCTCTCTTTACACCATCCCATTTAATAATCATTTTTTCGCTGGTAATTTTTCCAATCTCCAAACCAATGAGTGAGTTGGCAATTTTAAATGTAGATGCAGGTGTGAATCTAGTTGTGTCCAATGCCATATTGTATATTGTAATACTGCCATCTCTATTATCAAGCATGGTAAAGCATCCTTCTACTTTCTGTTCATCAAAATATTTTTTTAAATCATTATCTATTTTTGCTTTTTTTAATGCGCAAGCTTGTATCAATATTATTGAGACCGTTACTAAAAAACCAACTCTTACTATTTTCATTTTTTTTATTTTTTCTTTGCTGTTTTACTTTCGTTTATATGTTTTGCAGTCGCATCCAATGCTTCATAAAATGATTCTCCAAATTTTCTTATCAGAGGTTCTTTCAAAAATTGATATACAGGTACTTTTAATTTTTTACCTAAACTACAGGCAGCTTTACAATGATCTTCCCTTGGTTGATAGTTTGCAAATTCTGTAATACCATCTTTACTTTTCTTCACTATTACAGGGAACAAATGGCAACTAATTGGTTTTTTCCATTTTGTTTTCCCATCGAGATAAGCTTGCTCTATGCCACATTTTACAATCCCATTCTCATCAAAAATACCATATACACATATTTTGCTATCTATTGTTGGTGTAACCCATCCAAATTCTTCGTTGTGCACATACCGCCCTTGCTTGTTTATTTCATCAATCCCTTCTTTGCGCAGATAAGGTAATACTTCTGCAAAAACGGCATCTACTTCTTTAAGTTCTTTGTTGCTTAATGGTGCGCCTGCATCTCCATCTACGCAACAAGCGCCTTTACAGCTTGTGAGGTCGCAAACAAACTGGTCGTTTATAATTTGGTCGCTTAATAAAACATTTTCTATGGCTATCATGAAATGCAAAAATAAGCTTATAGTAATGTATAAAATTACTTAGTTGATTTTTTTTGGAATAGCCGCTACTTTTTGACTTCTATTCAATACCAACTACCAAATACTTTTCTTTTCTTTGCTCAAATGTCTTTACAAATTTCATCACTCAATAGCGGGAGCAACGGTAATTGTTACTACATTGGTAACGATACCGAAGCTGTACTAATAGATGCAGGCTTGTCTTGCAAAGAAATAGAACGACGCATGAAACGGCTTAATCTTTCCTTGCACAAAGTAAAAGCTATATTTGTTTCTCATGAGCATATAGATCATGTGAGAGGGCTTGCAGGCTTGGCCGAGAAATATTCATTGCCAGTTTATGTAAATGATAAAACGAAAGTGGGTTGTTATCATTTGAAAACTAATTTTAGTATAAACTTCAATGTTTACGAACCAATCCTTATTGGCAAACTTAGCATTGTAGGGTTTCCAAAATTACACGATGCTGCCGATCCTGTTAGTTTTACCATTACTGGCAATAAAATTACGGTGGGTGTATTTACAGATATTGGTGCTCCATGCGAACATCTGATTCATCATTTTAAAAAATGTCATGCAGCTTTTTTAGAGGCAAATTATGATGAAGAAATGTTAGAGAATGGAAAATATCCTGATTTCTTAAAAAATAGAATTCGAGGTGGGCATGGTCATTTAAGCAACAAGCAGGCCTTGGATTTGTTTGTGGAACATCGGCCATCATTTATGACACATTTGTTTTTAGCTCATTTGTCGAAAGATAATAATGATCCACAATTGGTAAAAGAGTTATTTAGCAAATATGCAAATGGAATAAAAGTTGAAGTAGCATCGAGAGTAGAAGAAAGTATCTTGTGCACTATTAGAAATATTAAATCGGTTGATCCTGATAAAACACAACAAACTAGTGGTAGTTACCAAATAACAATGTTTTAACTTTTCAATAATCAATTGATTGCTATTTTTAAAAAAAAACGTATGTTAAAAATTCTACCAATTCTATTTATGCTACTTTTTTCTAAAATAGCTTATAGCCAAACCCCCGAAGAGCTTTTAGAAAAAACCCGTGTTAACTATACTCCTGAGAAAATTTATATTCATTACGATAGACAAAGTTATATTGCGGGTGATACTATTTGGTTTAAAGCATATA
>JANMFB010000270.1:0-1765 GCA_031377605.1 Ferruginibacter sp. | reverse complement strand
ATTAAATTTGAAGCATTATTTGCATCAGCATTACTGGATAAAGTGCCCCATTGTGCAATATGTGCGGGGGAAGTTTTAACCAATCGAACATTTCTGTAAATTCCAGCACCAGAGTACCACCTTGAAGATTCTGGTTTATTTTCCAACCTTACAGATATTACATTATCCTTATCGAATTGTATGAGTTTGGAAAGTTCAAAAGAGAAAGACGAATAACCATAGGGCCACTCCCCAATGTAAGAACCATTTAAATAAACTTTTGATCGACTCATGGCTCCATCAAATTCAATAAAAATTCGTTTGCCAATATCAGCCTTTGATATGGGCAAAACCTTGCGGTACCAACCAATACCAAAGCAAGGTAATGCTCCAGTTCTCCCTGTTCTTAATTGTGTTGTTTTTTCGCCATCTTCAACCACCTGCACTTTTTGTTTATCAATGTTCATGTCAAAATTCTGTACCACTGCCCAATCGTGGGGTACGGTTACTTTTTGCCACGCTGCATCGTTTAGTTCTGTTAATGTTGCTTCGCTGATATCATTGTTAATAAAACGCCATCCTGTATCAAGCAATAGAGTACTTCTATCCTGTGCCTGGGCACAGAAACAAGCTTGAAAAAGGGTAACAATAATTATTAATTTACGCATACTACACTATTAAATATTTTATCAAGAACCAGTTTGTAATGCTTCAAGCTGACTCATTTTTCACGTACCCAATCATCTGTTCTAAACGATGAAACCGGTAGCCCATTTGTTCCAAATAAATCGCCAACTACAAAAGACTTAAAAGCATACCGAACTGCCACTGGCAATGGAACTGCGACAGCTTTTACAGTTACACCTTCTCTTGTTATTACTGCTGTGGCAGGATGAAAAATTTTATCTTCACCAGCCAGTTCAAAACAGGATAGTTGTTTACCAAAAGATGTTAATCCATTTGGCGCATCGCTGAATGTAATTTTTGCCGTTTCATTATTAAATGTTGCTCCTTTAAACTTGGGGCTAAAGCAACTGATGCCTTTAATTTGATAGGTTTGCGATAAGGCTAGATAAGCCAAACGGTTTGAACCAATTTCCTTATTTGCTGGATGTACTAAATTTTGCTCTCCAATATCTAAAATACAAGCCATGCCCACATTTGACAAGGCAGTAGATGCTTTAAGTTGTGCTTCACGCAGAAATGCTGAATTGGGTGGATTCTCGTTTTTACCAACAGGAGCAATTTGCATGTAGTAAAAAGGAAAATCACCAATTTGCCATTTGGTACGCCAGTCTTTTATTAATCCTGGCAACATCTTTTCATAATTTTCAGGTTCTGGCCTATTTGATTCGCCTTGGTACCAAATAGCACCTTTTATTCCATAGCCTACAATTGGGTTTACCATTGCATTGAATAAAGTTGAAGGTTTGCTAGGTGGATTTTTTGCAGTAGATGTGTCTTTTATAAAATCAAACACTTTACAACCATCTTCGCTCATCCACGGCTGTATGGCCGTGGCTCCCCAACTAGAATGGATAAGCCCAATAGGAACATTGAGCGTTTTCTGCAACATCTTACCAAAGAAAAAAGCGGTAGCACTAAATTCAGGTGCAGTTTCACTGTTGCAAATTTGCCAACTCCCTTTGCAACTATCAAGCGGATTAGCACTTGTTGCTTTACCAGTAGTAAAAAAACGCATGGTTAAATCGGGCGCATTTACGGTAGCTTCTAAAGAGCCAATTACAGGCTGGTTCATATATCCTTTCAGTGGCATTTCCATATT
>JANMFB010000260.1:0-15642 GCA_031377605.1 Ferruginibacter sp. | reverse complement strand
GAAATAAAAGTCAATTTATAAAACTCCTCTGCCTCATTTCGTGTCTTCACGAAACGTTAGCTAAAATCTCCTGCATAATCTCCGCTAAAATATAAGATGAATGAAGAACAAATGTTCAAGAGCGAGACGCCTACAAAGTTTCATCTTCGTAAATTCCACCCTCACCATCGGAGTACATTAAATAAGGAGATTGTGTAAGTGCTTTGTTCATTGGGCAAAAATAATACAGTTTCTCGCAAAGTGAACAAAGATTACAAAGAGCATTAAGTTTTAATACCGCCTTCGGCAGCATTTTAATTGTTGTTTTGTGGGCATTTGTTTTTCATGGGTACTTTGTAAGCGTCTCGCTCTTGAACATTTATTATTCATTCATCTTATATTTTAGCGGAGGTTATGCAGGAGATTTTAGTTAACGTTTCGTGAAGACACGAAATGAGGCAGAGGAGTTTTATAAATTGACTTTTATTTCATTAAATGGAAAATCATATTCGTTCATAATTCAGATTTGCTCATTTTATATGAACAAGATTTATTTGTGAACACAAATAAGAACTTTGTTATAAGCAAACATTTTATATTCAAAGTTGAAAAAAAATCTACTTCACCTCCGTATAACTATGTAATATTTTCACATACGACTCAAATGCTAATACCCCAACTTGTGTTATTTTACAAATTGTTTGCGGATAATTGTCTTTAAAGTGCTTCGAAACTTCAAGATAACCTGCATCTTTGAGCTTGTTTATTTGTACACTAAGGTTCCCTGCAGTCGCATTTGTTTTGTCTTTTAGGAAAGTAAACTCAGCCTCTTTTACGCTTATAAGTAAACTCATAATTGCAAGGCGCAATTGGGAATGTAATATGGGATCTAAATCTTTAAACACTTGTTGAGGTTATTTTTTTGTAACGTGTCCATAAAATAATACCAGGTATAAGCCATGCAAATAATCCAGAAGCTGCCATGAGCAGTAAATCACTTTCAGTATTTGTATAAATAGCAATAAAGCTTGCAACCCAGCAAAATATGCCTCCAAAAATCATCGGTTTAAATTTTGTAACAGCACCTGTAATAAACGTTGGTATGCCATATAACATCATAATAGGGGTACTACTTTGCCCACCTTGGCTTTGCTTACCCATATAAAAAGATAATATAAAAATAGATACACCAAAAGCTACCCAAGTATATTTGATAATTGTTTGCTCATAAGAAACATATTTTTTACTTTTTCCTTCTTTTATAGAAAAAAATATTTGCGGTATTAGTGCAATAAAAGTTAGTATCCAAATATCACCAAAGGGCCAATCATGCTTGTATTTTACTTGAGACCAATTAATGAAACTACAAAATACAATAAGTGCTCCCCATACCATCGATGCTATGCCTTTCTCTACATAACTTTTTTTGGCTTTACCTATCATTTCATTGATAAGCTTTAAGCTTTCTGCTTGCGAAAAATTTTCGTTATTCATTATTATCTATTTTTTAAATATTATTCGCATTCTTTTAATAAGCCCATTGTATATTTCTCACCCCAGTTTGGCAAAAGTTCTGTTGCAGGTTTAAAGGTTGCAAATTTATCAACGGCAGTTTGCAAAAAGGTTTTTGCCACTTTACAACCACCCCCAAATTGCTCAGGTGTTCCTTTTAAAGTTTGACCTTTAAGCATATATGGCCTTGGGTTTGTAGTATCCTGCTTCATTGCAGCTTGTAGTGCTTTTTCGCTTACAGCACCATATTGCATAAAACGTTGTTGAGCATTAACCAACATTCTTAAAGTAGCTATCATACTTTTTGCACAACTAATTTCTGAGTTATTAGGCATCAATGAATCTGCTTTGTTTAGCAATACTTCAGATGCATCAGCTAAAGGATCATTTAATGACATATCTTTTTGCATAAACCCTACATTTATTCTGCATAGTGAAGCATAATAATAAGGCAACCATTCAGATTTTTCTGCTGTTCCTATTCTTTCAAATGTATTTGCAAGCCCAAGAAATAAATCTGGCTTACCAAATGCTGAATCCATTAAAATAATATTTTTTTTCATTGCAGCAACATATTTCTGATTTTGTGCAAAGCTAACAGCAGCGATAACTAGGGCTACTAAAGTGAAGATTGTTTTTTTCATGATGAACTATTTAATGTTTATTTTTAAATTTATTAAAGGTTATTGTTAATGGCATCTTGTGTTCTATCTATTCCAAAACTTAAAAAGCAGCCTAGGAATAAAAAGCGTTTGGAAGGAGGCAATACTGGTACTTTATTATTATTTATACCTGAGAAATTGTAACCAAATACTTGCTCTTGTCCTAAAACATTGGTTACAGATAATACCCAAACAGCAAATGTTTTTGCTTTTGGTTTACCAAGATTTGGCAAGTAATTCAAACTAAAACTTAAGCTATTGTAATTAATGGTTTTCCCTTCTTCTTTAATTACATTTTTATTAAGTGTATTGTCGTATACAAGGTTGTAATATGGTCTTCCTGTAGCAAAACTATAGCTCATGTTAAAACCAGTTTTCCATTCAGTAACAAATTTCTTTGCCACAAATGATGTGGTATGAGCTGCTGCAAAAGTTGGAGTTATACTTCCTGGGAAATTTAAATAATTTCTTTTTGTATCTAAGTAGGAATAGGAAATCCAATAATCTAGATTCTTAATTGTCTTTTTATCTCTCCAAAAAACCTCTACTCCTTTTGCAAAACCATCGCCATTGTTATTGGCTGCAACTGCCCTGCCAGTTGTATTTGGCAATGTTTTAAACAAATCGTTGTATTGCTTATAAAACAATTCTGTTCTAAATGTTCTTGCATTACTGCTTCGTTGGTATTGAAAAATATAATGTGTAGCCTCAGAATATTTTAAATCTGTATTGAGCGCTGGCAAATATCTTCTTTCAGGATTTTGATAAAATATCCCGTAAGCAAAACTCATTTGGCTATTGTCTTTAAACTTATATGCAATAGAAGCTCTTGGTGCTATATTCCACTTTTTCATTAGCGAAGAATATTCTAATCTACTACCTGCTTTCAATGCTAGGTTTCTTGTAATGTACAAATCTGTTTCTGCAAATACTGCATTCAAATTATCTACAACTGTTTCGTCAAATCTGTTTCCATTAAATAATGTGAATGCATTTTTTTCATTGCTATAAAAATAATCACTTCCAAATCTTATTACATTAATTCCAGCTAATTTTTTGTCCAACACAAATCTTGCTTGTGCATACTCAGCTGTATTCTGCAAGGAGAAATTTTTTCCTGCATAACCTGCAGGCGCAAAGAATTGTTGTTTCACATTATTGCCATCTTGTAATTCATTTAGGATATTATCTTTGTTTGTACTAAAACTTATGGATGTATTTATTTTCCACCCTTTACCAATATTTTCTTTCCAGCTCAGGTTTTGAAAAGTGTTTATATTATTAACCGTAAAAGCGTTTTTCAAACTCAAAGAATCAATATCAGCATTTCTAATACCTGTTTGGTTTCCACTTAAGTATCCGTAATATTTCAAAAACCCTCCACCCTTTGTTTTTATGCGAAAGTTAGCATCGGCCACATGGTATTGTGGTACTTTAAAGAAATCTATATTTTGTTTTAAAATTGCAAAGGCAGCAGTAAGATTATTATAAGCATAAGAAACACCCCACGATGCTTTTTTATTTTTTGTTAGTTTTTGTATGCCACCACCGATTCCTATTGCAGACATACTTAAGTCTGCTTGTGTACGCTCAGGCAGATCATTGCTTTCCAAAATAAGTGCTGCAGAAAGTGCTTGTCCATACAATGCAGAATAGCCACCGGTAGAAAAAACAGTTCCTTTAAATAAAAAGGGGTTAAACCTTCCTCGGGTGGAAAGACCAGGCAAACTGCTATAAAAGAAATTATTCACCAAACTACCGTCTATAAAAATCTTACTTTCCGTTGCAGAGCCGCCTCTAACGAAAAGTCCCTCGCTCTCTCCCACTTGCTGAGTACCAGGCAGTGTTTTAAGTGCTCCTTGCACATCGCCATTAGCCCCTGCGGTTGTCACAATATCCAACGAACTTAAAACGGTACCTTTTTTCTTATCGCTAGCCTCAAAAGATCCTACGGTGATAACTACCGCATTCAACTCTGTTATAAGTTCTTTTATAGATATGTTTTGGATTATATTTGTTTTCTCTATATTTATTTTATTCTTGTATTCCGAATAACCCGACATTGTGGCAGAAATAAATTTTTCTCCTATTTCGGTCGATTCAAAGCGAAAATTACCCAAAGAATCAGTCGTTGTGCCATCATATGAGTCCACTATCGTAACACTTGCGCCTCTAATAGGTTTATTCTTGTTATCCGTCAATTTACCTGAAATAGTAATTTGTGCATTTACTGCTAAAGTGACAAAAAATAAGATTGCTGTGATAAAAAATTTCATTGCCTATAATTTTTCACAAACATAAAGTAGTTTATATTATAAACCAAATTATTTTAACCCATTTAAGGTTCTAAAAAAATAACATTACAAAAAAAGATAAGAAATTATCACTTTAATATATTAATAATCATTAATTTACAATATAATTTAGATGATGAAAATTCTTACTAAGGAATAATTACTTCAAAAAATAATTTTTTATTTTGAAGCCATTTAGTAATTTGTGGTTGAATTTAATGGGTTAGTAAGTACAAAGAGCTGTCAGAAATGATGGCTCTTTTGCTTTTTTAACTAAACTTATTTTTTACTTTTTTGTATATTTTTTTTCTGCTAAAAATAAATACGAGACATTTTAATTTAGTTAATTTTTACACTCAAAATGTAATAAATTATTTTGTTTTACTTTTCAATTATAATACGTTGCAATATTTTTTTATAGTCATTCATTAGGAAGAAAATAAAAACTCTTCGCATTATTTATGTAACAAAATGACAGACATTCTAAATTTATCATTTTTATTAATAGCGTAAAAGTATTTTTCCAATAATGAAAAAATCATTATTTGAATTTAATATTTCAAAAATGTGAAAACACAATTTTCAATAAGAAAAAAATCCAAATTTTTCGAAGCATCATATAAAAAAACAAAATGCGAGGATAAAAAATTCTTACATTTCTGAATGAATGAAAAACGAATTTATAAAACGCTTCACGTAATTTTAATGTATGAGTAAAACAAAATCAACTTTTTTTTGCCAAAACTGTGGATATGAGAGTGCAAAGTGGGTAGGCAAATGCACAAATTGTAATGAGTGGAATACATTTGTAGAAGAAGTTGTAGTAAAAGGAACGAATAAGCCTGAAAAACAGGATTGGCAAGAGTTTGGTGGAAATAACAGTGTAAAAACAATTTCTATTAATGATGTAGTAAGCGGTGAAGAAAAAAGAATAATTACAGGAGATATAGAATTGAATAGAGTACTAGGTGGAGGAATTGTAACTGGAAGTATTGTATTGGTAGCAGGTGAACCAGGCATTGGCAAATCAACATTATTTTTACAAATAGGATTACAACTTACACAAGTATCTACACTATACATAAGTGGAGAAGAAAGTGAGCAACAAATAAAAATGCGTGCTGATAGAGTTGGTGCGAAAAGTGAAAATTTTTATTTACTTACCGAAACAAACACACAAACTATTTTTAAGGAAATAAAAAAACTAAAACCACAATTGGTAATAGTTGACTCCATACAAACACTACAATCTCCATTTGTAGAATCAGGACCAGGAAGTATAAGCCAGATAAGAGAATGCGCTGCAGAGTTACAACGCTTTGCAAAAGAAACCGACACACCTGTATTTTTAATTGGTCATATTACAAAAGATGGAACCATAGCAGGACCAAAAATTTTGGAACATATGGTAGATACAGTTTTGCAGTTTGAAGGTGATAGACATTATGCATATCGCATTTTGCGAACCCTAAAAAACCGATTTGGAAGCACATCAGAATTGGGAATTTATGAAATGACTGGTGAAGGAATGCGACCCGTCCTTAACCCATCTGAGATACTTATTACCCAAAAAGAAGACGAATTAAGCGGAGTTGCCATTGCGGCCACAATAGAAGGAATGCGCCCATTACTTATAGAAACACAGGCGCTAGTTACCCAAAGTATATATGGAACACCGCAAAGAACAGTTACAGGCTTCGATCTTAGGCGGTTACAACTACTTTTAGCAGTCTTGGAGAAGCGGGGCGGCTTCCATTTTGGGGTAAAAGATGTATTTGTGAACATTGCGGGAGGGATAAAAGTGGAAGATCCTAGTATTGACTTGGCAATTGTATGTGCATTGTTGAGTAGCTATGAAGATGTGCCACTGCCACAAAAAATTTGTTTTGCCGGCGAAATTGGCCTGAGTGGAGAAATAAGGGCAGTAAATAGAATAGAACAACGAATTGCCGAAGCAGAGAAATTGGGCTTTGAAAAAATAATTATATCAAAATATAACGCCAAGAGTTTAGGAAAACTAAAATTTGGTATAGAAGTGATTACTTTGGGAAAGGTGGAAGAGGTTTATCAGTTGTTGTTTTAAATAGTAAAACTATGTTTGCTGCTGCGAAAAACATATACCATTCATTTACACACCTATTCTTTCCACACATATGTGCTGGGTGTGCAAGCGACTTGCTAAAAACAACGGATTTACTTTGCATACAATGTATAGACAAATTACCTCATACCGAATTTGAAAAACATCCAAACAACCCTATAGAAAAGATTTTTATTGGCAGATTGCCCATTGATGCTGCTCACAGCGAATTTTATTTCAACAAAGGAGAATTGATGCAACATTTGGTACATGAATTTAAATATAAAGGGAATAAAGAAATTGGTATTTACTTGGGCAAAATGATGGGTGAAAAAATGGTTTTGAGTAACCGCTTTAAAAATATTGATTATTTAATCCCCTTACCTTTATTTGCAGATAAAGAATACAAGCGAGGATTCAATCAAGCTACTGTATTATGCGATGGGATTTCTTTAGCTATGAATATACCTGTACTTACAAAAGTTGTAACAAGAATAAAATTTACCGAAACACAAACTAAAAAACATCGAACAGAGCGATGGGAAAATGTAGCAGAAAGTTTTAATGTTGCTAATCCTACTATTTTGGAAAACAAAAATATTATGCTTGTAGATGATGTAATTACAACTGGTGCTACCCTAGATGCATGTGCTCAAAAAATAGCAAAGATCTCGGGAACAAAAATTAGTATCGCAACATTGACAACTGCAAGTAAATAATTACTAGTAAATTTGAAAATAATAGCCAGGAATACATGAATAAAATTTTATTATTTTTTATTCTAATCAAAATTAAAAATGACTTTGCGCCTCTCTGTAAAAATTAAAAACCATAACGACTTGAAAAAAATATTTTTTACAATAGCAACAATTTTTATTATCACCACAATTTTTACTGCATGTAAAAAAGATAGTTTCATCACAGGCACAGATGCACGTCTTGGTATTTCTGCAGATAGTCTAAAATATGATACTGTTTTCACTACCGCAGGTTCTATAACCAAGTTATTCAAAATTATAAATAACAACGAACAAAAATTACGGCTAAGCAAAGTAAAGCTGATGGGAGGTGCTACTTCGGCTTTTAAAATGAATATAAATGGTATTGCAACAACTGAGCTAAACGATATTGAACTTGCAGCAAATGATAGCATATATGTTTTTGTAACAGTAACAGTAAATCCGAGTACAGCAAACTTACCTTTTATCATTAGTGATAGTATTTCTATAACCTATAATGGCATAAATAGGTTTGTGCAGCTTCAAGCTTATGGCCAAAATGCAAATTTTATTCGAAATGGCTTAGTCATAAGTAATGTAACTTTTACAAATACTTTACCTTATGTTATTCTTGGAAGTTTACAAATTGCTAGTATAGGATCTCTCACCATAAATGCCGGCACGAAAATTTATTGTCATGCAGATGCTCCAATCATTGTAGATGGAAAATTGGTTTGCAATGGAACAAAAACGCAACCCATAATTTTTTCTGGTGATAGACTAGACGATCCGTATAAAGATTTTCCGGCTTCTTGGCCTGGTATTTATTTTAGAACTACGAGCAAGGATAATTTTTTACAATTTACAAACGTAACTAATGCATATCAAGCAATATCAGTTTCACAACCAAGTGTAAATGTAAATCCAAAATTGATAATTAAACAATGTATAGTAGACAATGCATTTGATGCAGGACTGCTGTTTTCAAATACTAGTGTATCAGCCGAAAATTGTCTTATAAGTAACTGTGGAAAAAATGTTTTTATTACAAATGGTGGGGCATATAATTTTACACATTGCACGATGGCTGCATATTCTAATAATTTTATACAACATAAAAGTCCGGCAGTTTACTTATCCGATGCAAATGAAAGTAACCAAACAAATCCATTAAGTATTTTGCTACGAAATACGATTATTTACGGCGATGCAGGTTTTATACAAAACGAAATTCAAACAAATAAAATTGGCGCTTCCTTTAATGTAACTATTGATTATTGTTTGTATAGAAATAGTGTTGACCCTCCGAACTCCACCATCAATCAATCGATAAAAAATATAGATCCTTCATTTGATAGTATAAACAATAATAATCGCATTTACAATTTTAGGATTACAAAAAATGCAAATGCGGCAGGCATAAATAAAGGGGTATTAACCCCTATATTAAAAGATCTTGATGATAAAAATAGAAATTTTGGCTTGCCCGATATTGGAGCTTACGAAAAGCAATAGAATTGCAGAAAATCCATCATAACCATATTCATCGTACTTTTATCGTAAAATTTAAACATGATCAAATTAATCGTTGCCGCGGCCATTCTTACAAGTTGTGCCCAAGCAAACAACACAAGCAATCCTACTATGGAAACTTCCCCAACAAAAGATAGCGTAACATCTATCCATAAATTTTCTGTGAAGGCTTTGGATGGTACAACCATAAACTTTGCAGACTACAAAGGCAAAAAAATATTAATTGTAAACACAGCATCTGAATGCGGATACACACCGCAATATGCTGACCTAGAAGCCCTTTATGAGAAGTATAAAGAAAAATTAGTTGTAATAGGTTTCCCGGCAAATAATTTTGGCGGACAAGAGCCTGGCACAGCAACAGAAATCAAAGCTTTTTGCACAAAAAACTATGGTGTTACATTCCCAATGGCAGACAAAATCTCTGTAAAAGGTGATGATATGGCACCAATATACCAATGGCTTACACAAAAAATGCAGAATGGTGTTTTGGATGCTAGTATCAAATGGAATTTTAATAAATTTTTGCTAAACGAAAAAGGTGAAATAATTGCAAAATTTGACAGTGGTACAAAGCCAATGAGTGATGATATAGTGGGGAAACTTTAAGAGATTTTTAGACATAAGATGTTAGACACAATACCAAATGCAGTTGCGTTTGTTTTGTGTCTTTTTTGTTTTTAGGATCCAACAATTATTTAACACAATTCCTCATTCATAATTCTCTGCTTAACTTCGCACTCATGCAATTCTCCCAAGTAATAGGCCAACAAGATCTCAAAGCCCAACTCTCCCAAATGGTTCATCAGAACAGGCTAAGCCATGCGTTGTTATTTTTGGGAAAAGAAGGAAGCGGCGGGTTACCCCTAGCACTTGCATTTGCACAGTATATTACCTGCGAGAAAAATCCTTTACAAACAGCAAAAAAGCCAGCAGTATCACCTGCAGAAATCTCCCTTTTCGGAGAAGAACTTGTGATACCTGAAACTACTAGTAATGATTTAACCAAAAAATTGACAGATTCCTGTGGCATTTGTTCCGCTTGTACCAAGGCAACACAAATGGTTCATCCAGATATTCATTATTCGTACCCAGTAATTCCAAAAAAAAGTGGCGACAAACCTGTAAGTACAGATTATATAGTGGATTGGCGGGAATTTATCTGCAAAACCCCTTATGGCAATGCGTTTGATTGGTTACAACACATAAACGCAGAAAATAAACAAGGCAATATTACATCCGAAGAATGCAATGATATCATTCACAAAATGAGTCTGAAAAGTTTCGAAAGCAGTTTTAAAATTCTCATTATTTGGATGCCCGAGTTGCTTGGCAAAAACGGAAACAAGCTTTTAAAACTTATTGAAGAACCCCCGCCTGATTCACTTTTTTTATTGGTGGCAGAAAACGATGCGCTCATTTTACCAACTATCCTTAGCCGAACACAATTGGTAAAAATCCCTATACTTTCATCTGCAGATATTTCAAATGCTTTGGAAACAAATGAAGGCGTACCAAAAAATAAAGCTTCTCAAATCGCATCCATTAGTGAGGGAAATTATCACGAAGCCTTACAACATTTGCAAAATGTAGAAGATGATTGGGAAGCAATGCTTAGAGATTGGCTCAACAGTGTACTCAAAACCGGTCCAGTAGCACAAGTAAAATGGATTGAAGAAGCCGCCAAACTCGGTAGAGAGAAGCAAAAACAATTTCTCAAATATTTCACACACATATTAGAGCAAAGCATTCGCTTAGGCGCAGGAGCAGACGAAAATGCCATTGACCCTGCCAATCTTGACTTTGCGCTCCGCTTTAACAAACTTTGCAACGTGGAGCAGCAAGAAGCCATAGCTTTAGAATTGGACAAAGCATCCTATTATATAGAGCGAAATGCCAATGCCAAAATGCTTTTTCATGCCCTCACCATAAGGTTATACCACATTATTAGGAACAAATCCTTAATTTTGATACAATAGGTTTGTTTCATACAACGAAACAGTGGTAACAACGAAACAACGCATAACGAAAACCGTTGTCCCTTTGTCATCTTTGTCCAGTTGTGTAAAATGTGTTTTTTATTTTTGTTGTCCTAGCTGAATACCTTTAATCGTCTTCGGTGGCAAGTCTACCCTGAGTTTAACGAAGGGCACTCTTCATCTTCAGTTCTTTACTGAACAGTAATTTGAGGTTTAAAATAAATCGCAAGCCTATTATTAAACAATTTTTTAAAACAAAAGAGCATCAACTTCGCTTTTAACTAAATGTGAATTATCACTAAGTTGAAAATTCCTCTTTCAGAGGATTTAGGGGTCTTGAGCTACTAATTTTTATAATATGGCTTGTGGATCATGTGGAACAGGAGCACCAGGCGGCTGCCAGAGCAAAGGAAGTTGCAGCACAGGTAGTTGCAATAGGATGAATGTACACGATTGGTTGGCTAACTTACCCTTTGCGGACCCCGAAAGTGGTTGCAGAATTGTAGAAGTTAGTTTCAACAATGGTAGCAGAAAAGATTTTTTTAAAAATACTACACTTCATTATTACCACAAAGGCGATATGATAGCCGTAGAGGGAACAAATGGATTTGATGTGGGCATGGTAAACCTTACGGGTGAGCTTGTTCGCATTCAACTCAAAAAAAATAATATAGACGAAAAAAGCCCCGATATAAAAAAAGTATTGCGCCGAGCAACAGAATCCGACCTCACAAAAATGGAGGAACATAAAGCAAGGGAAGCCCACGTACTTATTAGAAGCAGAGCTATGGCACGTCAGCTGAATCTAGAGCTTAAAATGGCGGAAGTAGAAGTGCAAGCAGATGGTAAAAAAGCTACTTTCTTTTATATAGCGGATGACAGAGTAGATTTTAGAGAACTCATAAAGTTATATGCAGGAGAATTTAAAGTAAAAGTAGAAATGCGCCAGATTGGTGCTCGCCAAGAAGCAGGAAAAGTAGGTGGAATAGGAAGTTGTGGCAGAGAACTTTGTTGCGCTACATGGCTTACCGATTTTAAAAGTGTAAATACAAACGCAGCACGTTATCAAAATCTAAGTATCAATCAAACAAAACTAAGTGGCCAGTGTGGTCGTTTAAAATGTTGTTTGAATTATGAATTAGATACCTATATAGATGCATTACAATTTTTCCCAACTGATGCCGATACATTAGAAACTGCTAAGGGCAGAGCATTTTTAGTAAAGAAAGATATTTTTAAAAACCTTATGTGGTATGCAGTAGCAGGAAGTGCAAATCATTATCCATTATCGTTAGAAACTGTAAAAAAAATAAAGCAACAAAACAAAGATGGCATAAAACCCGAAGAGTTGGAAGTTGCAGAAATTAAAACCAGCACACCAAAAGAAGTAGAACCAGAATATGCAGATATTGTAGGACAAATAAGTTTGAAGAGTTTAGAAAAAACTACCCGCAAGCGTAGAGATAAAGAACGCAGTCAAGAGCAAAACATGCAACGTGGTCCACAGCAGCAAAATCCAAATCAAAGAGGACAACAACGCAGACCGCAACAACAGGTTCGTTCAAATCCAAATACACAAGCAGGAGAAGAACAGCAAGCACAAGGTGGACAACAACAAAGGCCACAAAATCCAAATCAAAGAGGGCCACAGCAACCACAAGGAAATAGAAACCCTAATAGTAGAAATAGACCACCACAAGGCAATAGAAATAACCCAAACCGAGGACCAAGGAATGAAGGACCGAGGGCAGAAGGAGGTGGAGAAAATAATTAACAAAAAGACGATGGAATTTTAATTCATCGTCTTTTTTATTTCCGATTTCAAAAAATTAAACTAGAAATTATCTATTTCGGGAAACCAATTTACTTCAATAAATTGCACATAATATTTTAATAAAAATCATTCATCTCCAATGTCTATCACCATCACAAATCTTTCCAAAACCTACGGCACACAAAAAGCAGTTAACAATATTTCTTTTACTGTAGCCAAAGGAGAAATCGTAGGTTTTCTTGGGCCAAATGGTGCAGGTAAAAGTACTACCATGAAAATGATAACTGGATACTTGGATGCAGATAAAGGAAACATAGATGTGGCAGGTATAAAAGTGAGTAAAGAAAACATTAGCAGCAAACAAAAAATTGGTTATTTACCAGAATCAAATCCTTTGTATTTTGAAATGTATGTGAGAGAATATTTATCCTTTAGTGCAAGTATACACAAGATTGCAAATGCAAAGGTAAAGGTAGAAGACATAATAAAAACCGTTGGCTTATCAAGCGAAGCACATAAAAAAATAGGACAACTAAGTAAAGGATACAAGCAACGTGTAGGCCTTGCTGCTGCTCTCATACACGAGCCCGAAGTTTTAATTCTAGATGAACCTACATCAGGCCTTGACCCTAACCAAATTGTAGAAATAAGAAATGTAATTAAAGCATTGGCAAAAAATAAGACAGTTCTTTTCTCATCACATATCTTGCAAGAGGTAGAAGCAATATGTGATAGAGTCATCATTATTAACAAAGGAAATATTGTAGCAGATGATACACTCCAAAATTTGCAAAACGCAAATAAAGAAGAGGCGCATGTTATGGTACAATTTAAAGAAGATGTTGATGTAAATATTTTTGCAGAACTACATCAAGCAAAAATTACAAATAGAAACGCCAATAATCTTTTTACATTTGAATGTGAAGATGCAGAGAACGTAAAAAAACAAATATTACAACTCTCCATAAATCATAATTTAAACATCTCATCCATACAAAGCAAATCTAAAAACTTAGAAGATGTGTTCAAAGAGCTCACAGGCAATTTTTCGTAACATATTTTCGTAATTTTGAGCTCTCTTTCTCTGACACTTAAACTACTTAAAATGAAATTTACCAAACAAATCCCTTCCATATTGCTTGGGTTACTTTTTGCAGGTTTCGGCATTGCATTCTTTCTTCATTTAATGCCTGAACCTAAAGATCTAAATGCAAATGAGCTAAGCTTTATGACGCTCTTTGGTAGTACAGGCTATTTAACCTTTGTAAAAGTATGTGAGGTAGCATTTGGTATTTTATTGCTTTTACCAAGAACTAGAGCATTGGGTTTATTGTTAATTGCACCGATAATTGTAAACATTGTTTGCTATGAAATATTTATTCACAAAGCACCGAGTATTGGAGTAGCTTTGCTCATACTATGCGCATTGGGTATTTTTTTAAATAGAGAAAAATATTCGAGTATTTTAAGTTAAATTATATTTGCTTGAAAATCTAAAGATCGGTTTGGATTTTTACGAAACGAAATAATTTATTTGAAATTATTAAGGAGTTGAATTTACATGAAGCTTCTCCTTGATTAAAACATTAACAACGGCATTGCTCTACATGAAAAATAAACAACTTTAAAAAATTAAATAAAAAAACATGAGTTACATCGCATCAGTACATGCACGCCAAATTTTAGACAGTAGAGGAAACCCTACCATAGAAGTAGATATTCTTACAGAAAACGAAAGCCTCGGAAGAGCGGCGGTTCCTAGTGGAGCAAGTACAGGCATACACGAAGCAGCAGAGTTGAGAGATAATAAAAAAAATTACTACGGAGGAAAGTCCGTTTTGAAAGCAGTAGCAAATGTAAATAAAACAATTGCTGAAGTATTGCTAGGTTGGGACGTAGCAGACCAAACAGGAATAGATGCCATGATGATTGAATTAGATGGCACCAAAAATAAAAGTAAGCTTGGTGCAAACGCAATACTAGCAGTAAGCCTAGCAGTAGCTAAAGCTGCAGCACTAGAGGCTAACCTTCCTTTGTACAGATATATTGGTGGTACAAATGCAAAAGTTTTACCTATACCAATGATGAATATTTTAAACGGAGGTGCTCATGCCGATAATAAAATAGATTTTCAAGAATTTATGGTAATGCCAGTAGGTGCAAAATCTTTTAGCGAAGGTCTGCAATGGGGTGTAGAAATTTTTCATGCACT
Source organism: Ferruginibacter sp. (assembly GCA_031377605.1). Classification (GTDB taxonomy): domain Bacteria; phylum Bacteroidota; class Bacteroidia; order Chitinophagales; family Chitinophagaceae; genus Ferruginibacter. The sequence continues at coordinate 898 of JANMFB010000260.1, read as the reverse complement.
AAAAACAGTATTAAAGAAAAAAGGATATAGCACTAATGTGGGTGACGAAGGAGGTTTTGCACCAAACATACAAAGCAATGAAGAAGCAATAGAAACTGTACTTACAGCTATACAAGTAGCAGGTTATAAAACAGGTAGCCAAATTGGTATAGCTATGGATGCAGCAAACAGTGAGTTGTGGAATGCAAAAGAGAAAAAATATATTTTTCATAAAAGTGATGGTAAGAAAATGACGAGTGAGCAATTGGTAAAATATTGGGAAAGTTGGGTAAAACAATATCCAATTATTTCTATAGAAGATGGGATGGCAGAAGATGACTGGAAAGGTTGGAAAATGCTAACAGATGCAGTTGGTAAAAAATGTCAAATAGTAGGTGATGATTTATTTGTAACAAACGTAGATAGGCTAGAAAGAGGTATAAAAGAAGATATCGCAAATGGCTTATTGGTAAAAGTAAATCAGATTGGTACACTTACAGAAACCATTAATGCAGTAAGTATGGCACAAAATGCGGGTTACAATACCATTATGAGTCACAGAAGTGGAGAAACAGAAGATAGCACAATAGCAGACCTTGCTGTTGCACTTAATTGCGGACAAATAAAAACAGGTTCTGCAAGCCGAAGCGATCGTATGGCAAAATACAACCAACTTATACGCATAGAAGAAATATTGGGCGACAGCGGTATTTATCCAAGCGGCAAAGTAAAATTTGGGAAATAATTATCTCTAAAAATAGAATTTAATGCCGATATTTATATCGGCATTTTTTAATTTTAAATACAAAAGAAGAATGATGTTAGAAACTTTTAAATCGATCATTGTGCTGTTTAAAAACAAGTATATTATTGTTTCTTTAGCTTTTGCAAGTTGGATGCTATTTTTTGATAATAAGGA
>JANMFB010000214.1:0-5042 GCA_031377605.1 Ferruginibacter sp. | reverse complement strand
GAAATAATTATTTTATAATTAAAATTTTACTTATGTCAGTAAATCTGTTGGAACTAGTACAAATAAAAATGGGTTATCCCACTCTCCAAAAAATTGATGCCAATACACAAGAAGTAGTAGAAGATATTAATACCCCTAATGAACACCGTTTTAGCCAAGCAGCAATACCTACGGTATTAACAGCATTGTATAAATTTAGCCTTGTTGATGGAAATGCAGAAAAGATTTTGCAGCACAATAGCACATCTTCATGGCTCGAATTGATTTTTGGGGAGACAAAAAATGAAGCAGTAGATAAAGTAGCCGCTTATGCATATTACACAAAAGAAAATGCAGCTTTAAAAATGGACTCAATAGCTGATAACGCTAATCAAATAATAAGAGAAAATTTACCTGCAGAATTATCTATTCATGATTTGAAACAATTTTTAACAAGTCAACAAAGTATTTTTTTGACTTATCTGCCTGCAGCCTTGCAAATGGGGGAGTTATTAAAAGATAATACACTAGATGATCAAACACATAAGATGGAAGGTCCAATTTCGAGCTTGATGCATGCATTAGGCACAACATTTCCCGATGGAAGTACTAAAAAAGATGATAATTTTTGATCTTAAAACTATATCAATGTTATATAGATTCATGAAATTAAACTTTCTTAGAATAAGTGAATGTTGTAACTTTTAATATAAAATGTGTAATAGTTCTCATCTTATATTTCTCCACCTTTGCGTAATAATTAATCCTTTTAAAAGCTGAATTCATCAGTCATAGGAATCACAACAAATATAAAAAACAAAAATTATGAAATTTTATTTAAGTGCAACAATCGCATTATTTTTATTAGTAGGAAATGTAAGTGCACAACATGCAAACATTGGTATCAAAGGCGGCTTAAACGTATTTAATATCAATAATGATAATGGGTCAAAGTATGATCCAAAAGTTGGATTTAATCTTGGATTATTAGGACACATACATCTTTCTAAGCAAGTAGCTTTGCAACCCGAAATACTTTATTCAGGTCAAGGTGCAAAATACACTGTAGCAGGTACGGATGTAAAAATAAACCTTGATTACGTTAATGTTCCAGTATTGCTTCAATACATGTTTGATAACGGTTTTAGATTGGAAGTAGGACCACAAGTTGGTTTTTTAGTTGGAGCAAAATCTAAAATTGGTAGTACAAACACCGATATTAAAAATAATTTAAAATCGGTTGATTTTGCTTTAGCAGGTGGTATTGGATACGTTCATCCAGCAACGGGATTTGGAGTAGATCTTAGATACAATCTTGGATTAAGTAATATCAATGAAAACACTTCTGTAAAATCTACCAATAGAGGTTTACAAGTAGGTGTATTTTATCTGTTTGGCCACAAATAATTTTAATAGAAATAAAAATGAGCCAATTTAGTATTGGCTTTTTTTATTTCTATATTTTATATCGAGTAACAATTACTTTCTTAGACCAGTGATTTTTTAAAATATTTACTAAATAAAATAAATTAAAATGCAATCTCCCGAATCAATAACAAAAACAAAGTGGGGTCTTGATATTGCCCATAGCGAAATAGGGTTTAAAGTAAAGCACCTAATGATTAGTAATGTAAAAGGAAGGTTTAAAGAATTTGATGCAAGCATTTATACAACAAATGAAGATTTTTTAAGTGCTGAAATTGATTTTTGGATGAATCCTGCGTCAGTAGATACATCAGATGAGAAGCGAGATGCTCATTTGGCAGGCGAAGATTTTTTTGATGCGGAGCATCACAAAGTAATAAGTTTTGTAGGTAATACTTTTGTAAAAGTAGATAATAACAGCAGTTACGAATTGTGGGGCGAGCTAACAATGAAGGGCATTACAAAACAAATAAAATTGGATGTTGAATTTGGTGGCATTATGAAAGATCCATGGGGCAATGAGAAAGCAGGTTTTGAATTACATGGAAAAATCAATAGAAAGGATTGGGGACTAGAATGGAATACAGCTTTAGAAACTGGAGGAATAATGGTAGGCGAAGAAATAAAAATAAGTTGCGAATTGCAATTGGTAAAGCAACTTTAAATAATAAAATAATTAATACAAAATAATTCAAAATGAAACCAAATATTGGAATACCTGAAAAAAAATTAGTAGCCATTACAGGATTACTCTCTATCATATTGGCCGATGAAGTGATGCTTTATACCAAAACAAGAAAATTTCATTGGAATGTAAACGGGGATAGTTTTATGGAACTTCATAAGTTATTCGAAAGCCAATACAAACAATTGGAAGAATCAATAGATGAGGTGGCTGAACGTATTAGTAAACTTGGGAATAAAGTAATTGGTACTTTTCAAGAGTATGCTAAATTATCTTCTGTAAAAGAAAATCCAAGTAAATATCCTACATCTAAAGAAATGCTGAAAGAGTTAATGGAAGATCATGAAGCCCTCATCATTCAGTTAAGGAAGTTTGTTGATGAATGTGCGAACAAGTATGGAGATGCAGGTACCGCAGACTTTTTTACAGGGTTAATGAAAGCGCATGAAACAATTGCTTGGACTCTTAGGAGATACTTTAATTAAACTCGAGAGCTTTATTTTTTGATAATTAAGTGCCGTTTAGGATTTTTTGTAATGGTCTTAAAAACTTCTATTTTCTTTTAAGAATTAACTTCTTTTTCAAAAAAGAGATTTATCCAGCGTTCATATTTTTTCTTAAACAGCATTTAAGACTTACTTTCCAATCCATAATTTCTATTCCAAAAGCAGAAACAATTTTATCTTTATTTAAAACGGAATAGCCAGGTCTTTTTGCAGGGGTAGGGAACTGTGATGTAGGAATTGGATTAACAACACATTTACTATTGGTTTGCAAAGCAATTTCTTTTGCAAAATCATACCAAGAAATATGCCCACTATTACTATAATGATATATACCTGCTTGCCAATGATTGTAATTTATAATTTTCATTATGGCTTCTGCTAGATCTGCTGCATAAGTAGGAGACCCAAATTGATCATTTACTACGCCAATACTTTCTCTTTCATTCATTAATCTTAACATCGTTTTTACAAAATTGTTACCAAAAATGCTATATACCCAAGATGTTCGAATGATAATTGAATTTTCATTTTCTTTAGTAGCTTCTAATTCACCTTCAAGTTTTGTGATTCCATAAAAATTTACAGGATTTGTTTTGTCATCAGTTTTATAAGGTATATCTCCATTTCCGTCAAAAACATAATCTGTAGAAATATGGATGAAAGAAGCGTTATTTTTTTTACAAGTTTTTGCAAGAAATCCAACGGCTTTTGTATTAGCTAAAATCGCAGCCTCTTTATCTTCTTGTGCCTTATCAACTCCGGTATATGCAGCACAGTTGATACAAAAATCTATTTTATGGGAATCAAAAAAAGAATTTATTGCATCTTCATTTGTGATGGATAGTGTTTCTCTATTAGTAAAAAGAAAATTAAAATGAGCATAATTTTTTGAAATGGATTTAATCTCGTTTGCTACTTGTCCATTAGAGCCAGTAACAAGAATAGTTTTTTTTACTGTTGAATTACTTTCCATTAAAAGTGAAAATTATTTTTACAATGTTGAAATGTAGGTTGTACTAAATCTTTTTCTGAAATAATTTCTTTTCCAGCTTTTATTTTCCAATCGATGTTTAGTGTTTCATCATTGTACATTAGGCCCGCTTCGGATTCTTTGTTGTAAAAAGCATCACACTTATAAAATACTTCTGCGGTTTCACTTAATACTGAGTACCCATGCGCAAATCCTTTGGGAACCAGAAGTTGCAATTTATTTTCAGCAGATAATTCTAACGAAAATGATTTGCCAAAAGTAGGAGAGCCCTGCCTCATATCTACAACTACATCTAAAATATTCCCCGATAAAGCTCTTATAAATTTCGTTTGTGCGTAGGGTGCAAGCTGGTAATGTAAACCACGTATTACACCATAAGAGGATTTTGCTTGGTTATCTTGTATGAATTCTATTTCGATACCTTCTTCATTACAAGTTTTTTCATTATAACTTTCAAAAAAATATCCTCTGCTATCTTCAAATACTTTTGGCTCAAAGATAAAAAGGTCTGGGAAATCTGTTTTAATGAAAGGCATTTTAATGGGTAATTGAATAATGAATAATTAAAAAGATTCTTATAAATATAATTTCTATTTTTATTAAGCAGCTTATTCGGAAGAATATTTTTGTTTAAAGAACTCAATAGTTTCTTTTAAGCCATCTTCAAATTTTTTTGTGGGCTTATAACCAATTAATTTTTCTGCAAGTGAAATATCAGCCAATGAGTTTCTAATATCTCCTGCTCTAGGTTCACGGTATGTAACTTCCCATTCACTTCCTAAATTTTCTTTGCAAATATGATACAAATAATTCACAGAAAAATTTTCTCCAACGGCCACATTATAAACTCTTTTTAATGCTTCAGTATTTTGTGTAAGCATTCCCTTTACGTTTATTTGAACAGCATTATCTACAAAGGTAAAATCTCTTGTTTGTTCTCCATCCCCATTTATATATACCGGGGTTTGTTTCATTATTCCTTTTACAAACAATGGGATTACTGCTGCATAAGCTCCATCTGGATCCTGTCTAGGTCCAAAGATATTAAAATATCTAAAGCCCATTATTTTTAGACCATACACATCTGCAAAAATTTGTGCGTATAATTCATTTGTTTTTTTTGTGGCAGCATAGGGAGATAAGCAGTTTCCTATTTTATCTTCTTGTTTTGGTAGTGTCGGTTCATCGCCATATACAGATGATGACGACGCATATACAAATTGCTTTATATTGTTATCAACAGCGGCCTTGAGCATATTTACAAAACCACCTACATTTACTTCATTAAAATAAACTGGCTCTTTTATAGACCGAGGTACAGATCCTAATGCAGCTTGATGACTAATATAATCTATCCCTTCACATGCTTTATTGCAAGTTTCAAAATCTCTAATATCGCCATGTACAAATTCAAAGGCAGGGTATTGTTTTAGTACATTCAAGTTAGACTCAAAAC
>JANMFB010000156.1:0-1984 GCA_031377605.1 Ferruginibacter sp. | reverse complement strand
TAGCGCTACTATCACAAAATGGTTCTCCATAATTACTCAGTATGCCTTCAACATCATTCAATAAATTATCAAAATCAATTTTTATTTCTGTGTGCTTTGTTTGATATTTATCTGCTACAAGTTTTGCCAATGGCGCCTCATCAAAACTTCCAGGAAAAGAAACAGTAAAAGTTTTTAAATCGTTATTAAACTTAGAGGCTATTGCAGTTACTAAACCACTGTCTATGCCTCCGCTTAGAAAAGTTCCCACTTCTAGGTCAGACGAATCAATTCTTCTTTTTACTGCATTAGTTAAAAAACCATCTACTTTATTTAAAGCTGTAGAAAAGTCGTCGTTACTTTTTTGAGCATAAAAATCATTTATGCTCCACCATTTTTCTATTTTAAAATGCAGTGTTGATAAATTGATTGTGCCATAACTACCTGCGGGAAATTCAAAAACATTTTCATATGGCGTGGCAGTTTTATAAAAAACACCTGTGTGTAAATAAGAAATTATGTTTTTCTCATTTAATGAGGGATTAATAAATGCTCTTACCGCATTGAGTTCACTTGCAAAAATAAAGGTCTGGTCTTTCTTATAATAGTAGAGTGGCTTTTTACCTGCCCTATCTCTTGCAAAAAATATGTTGTTATTTTGCTTATCTAAAATGGCAAAAACAAACATTCCATCTAAATCATTTAAGAATGCCATTCCTACTTTTTCGTAAAGCCTTATTAGCGTTTCGGTATCCGATGAAGAGGTACATTCTAAATCATACTTAGTCCTCAACTCCTGATGGTTGTAAATTTCACCGTTAAAAATAATGGTATAATTTTCATTCAAATGCATGGGCTGTTTACCACCCATATTATCTAATATAGATAGCCGTAAATGATGAAAGTATAAATTCTTATACTGATAGGAATGTCTTTCGTCGGGACCTCTGTGCCCCATCACCTCGTTAATTACTTCAGGATTGGGAGCATAATTAATAGCACCTGCTATACCACACATAAATAAATATTTTAAACCGTATCTGAGTCGGCATAACTTAAATACCAGTTCGACTCATTAAATAAAGAAGTTTCCAAAGAAGCATCGTAACTTTTTACTCCAAAAAATAATTTTATAGGTCTAAGTTTTGTAGGTAAGACCAAGAATTTTTCTTTTTTGAATTCATTGTTATTAACAGAGTTAGGCAAGTTCCACGCTAGTATTACGTCTGCCTTACTTTTATTAAAATAGCAAATTGTATTTTTTAGCAATAAGGATGCTACATTTTTTATTTCAGGGTTATAAACTAGCTCCATTACATAGCCAATATTGCCATTATGCTTTTCTTTGAGTGTGTAGATAATGTAGCCTTGTAGCTTTTGATCTATATAAAGCGCTTTACAAACGTAACTTTCAAATGGTTTGTCTATAAATCGCCAGTTCAAATAAGCTGCATCTCTTTTAATGCCGATTGTTTTATTATTTGTAAACTTTTGCCATAACGCTGAAAAAGCATCATCAAATTTGGTAATGTTCACCAAAGCATAATTCTGAGGCATTTTTGGTTCTTGTGTAAAACTCAATCTAATATTAGGCAAAAACTTTTGTACAATTTTATTTTTTATCTTAGACTTTAAAAAATATTTTGTTCTCAAAGGTTTAAAAATAAATGGCACTTCCCCTAAGTTTTTCCAGCCGAGTTTGTTAAAAAAACCATGTGCAGACTGATCGTTTGGAAAACCATATACAAGTGCACAATTATTATCAGCAGATTTTTGATAAACACTTTTTGCCAATGTATTAAACAAACCTTTTCCTCTATGATTTATATCCGTTAAAGTATCTATGCTTTGGGTAGCTTTTACGGTATTATCAAACACGGTAAAATATACGGGAAACACAGCATAAATCGCTGCAACTTCATTGTTATCAGCTTCGGGTATTGCAAAATCTATGTACATTTCTTTTACAGGATTTTGCAAATGAAACCACTCCAATAAGCTCAGT
>JANMFB010000267.1:0-6628 GCA_031377605.1 Ferruginibacter sp. | reverse complement strand
TGTGGAAAAACAATTTTTGCCTCAGTACTGGGAATGTTATCGTACAACTTGCCACCTACATACCTCAATAAACCTAGCTGAATTGCAGACTCATTTAAATCGTTGTTATTGGCATAAAAAAGGGCTAAAGTATTTTTATCTGTCGCAGCAAATGTTTGGTTTAAACTATTAACAGAAGGTAAAGTAGAAGCAGTAGGGTTGAATTTAGCTGTTAGAATATCTGCATAGATAAACCTAAATAAATCAAGTCCGTTAACTGTATTAGTATCTGCTAAGATACCATTAAAATCAGCTTTATCTACTCCGTCAATACCATAAGGCGCAAGGTAGCCACTACTTACCTTTGTTTTGTCTAGCTGTCCGAAAAGGAAATCTAATTCTTGCCTAAAGTTATCTACTTGTGCATAAAGACTTGATGCGCTTATGAGCATAAGCACTATTACTATTATTTTTTTCATAATATTTTTTTGATTAAAGAGTTTAAATTAGGATTATAATTTGTAGTCGAAACGACCGCTAGTAATTTTTACTGGGTCGCCAAAACCACAAGCCGTATTATTAAATGTAATTTCAAATTCACCTGAAAAGATTTTATTTACAAGGTCATATCTTGTGACTTTTATAAATCCATTTATATTGAAAGGATTATTTGTATTATAATCACTACTATAAACCGAACAGTACTCAATACTTAAATCACTTTTATATTTACCAAATACAAAAAAAGCTCTAGAGTTTGATTTTATTAAATAAGTGCCAACATTTTTAATTGAATCAGATGCTAAAGTAATATTGTATTTTAAACCATCAATTATTCTGTAAACTCTGATTGTCATATCGCCATCAACAAAAGTTGGGTCTATATTAATACGTGAATTTGAAAAACTACCATCATATCCTTTAGGCATCCATACAATACCGTTAATAAGGCATCCAAAAGTGTTTGCTCCTGTTTGTGTTATTGCGGGTAGTTGGTCTGTTGGAGAAACTGGGTCAGTTTTAGTCTTTTTACAACTATTACTTATAAATAGTAAAAAAACACTAATTATCATTATTGTAATTCTTTTCATTTTTTAAATTTTATTGTTAAAAAATATATTCGCCACTGTTATTTGTAAATAAATTGTTTGTGGTCAATAAAATCACATAGGTGGTAAAGTTGTGATAGTGAAAATAGTTTTCCTAATGCAATGACTAATATTTGCATCTATTCTATTTCCTTTTATGTTAACTTGTTTAGTCATAATTTCTCAATAGTTAAACTTATGAATGTTATTTGATTTTTTTGTTGACAAATGTCAATAAATTATTAATTTTAAGTCTTAAGTATAAAGAATTAACCGAAATCTGCAGATGGGTTTCTTACAACAAAATCATTGCAGCTATAAAAAGTAAGCAGCAGAAAAGCCATCGATTAAAATTATTTATTTTCATTTTTTTTATTTTAAAATCTTAGGTAAAAAGATAATTGCCCCACAAAATATGGAAGCAATAGCAACTAATAGAACCGCAGCAGCAGAAACATCTTTAATAATTTTTACAACAAGATTTTTTTCTTTGCACACAAAATCACAAGTATTTTCGATGGCGGTATTAATCAACTCTAATGATAATACGATAGAAATATTGAGCATAATAATCATCCACTCTATTGAAGTAACCCTAAAAAAAAAGCCTGTTAGAATAACACTTATTGCTACAAAGATTTCTATTCTAAAATTTAATTGCGTTTTAAAGGCTACCATAAATCCGTCCATCGCATATTTAAATGAGGTTAATAATTTTTTCATTTTTTTTATTTTAAAAAGCCGCCCCGTTCTTCACGGAACGACTTTTGTTTTCAAACATTCCTCAAACCTAGTTTAGCTTTTTTGATTTAATAATCTTATTAATTCTGCTATTATTTCTTTAGTATTTATCATGCTTCTCTATTTATTTTTTGTTGTAATAAAACTGTTTGCTCTCCTATTATTTCAAACCAGTTCCAATTTTCTAATGAAACTGCTTTCCCACCTTTCTTGTACGCAAGTATAAATTTTTTCCAATACTCAGGCATGGTCAAAAAACCAAACAATACCGTTGCAAGTACTGGAAAAGAAATGTGTTTATTCCCGAGCATAAAACATTGTAAACTGACTTCACCTTCATCTGTAGTATCGTACCCTAACAAAATATGTTTTAAATCATGCTTTGCATAATGAGGTAACAAGGTTAGTTTTTTCTCTTTTAAAAAAAGATACAAATCACTACCCAATGTCCCTTCTTTCAATTGAACTAACATCTCATTGCTATATGGAAAAACCTGGGGCTGTCTTACAAATTTTAAAAAGGGCAATGCCATATTGTGTGTGAGCAATACCAACAACTTGGATCTTATTTTTATGATATATTTATACATAGCATCTCCCCAGGCGAAAGAGGATTTAATTTTTAAAATTTATAATTTATTTCAGTCTTTTATAAGTACTATTAACTAATTAACAAATCACTACTTTGCATACCAATTAATTTTCCTGCTGCCATACATTACCAAAGCAAGTATAATAAATAGGCCTATGCTTCCTACAAGCAAAGCAGCATCTTCCAATCTTATTAAAATAAAAACAAAGCAATACAAACAGCTAAGCAATAGTGCAAAAATGGAAGCCGATTTCCAACTATCGAAATGGCTTTTTGCATACAAGGTAATAAGCGTAATGGTTGCAGCAGCAGCACTTAAGTATGCATAATCGAAAACAATATACTCACCTATACTTAAAAGCAGTGTATAAAAAATTACCAATGCTAAACCAACCAACACATACTGAACTGGGTGCAATGGTTTTTTTTGCATCAGTTCAATAATAAAGAATAGCGCAAAGCTTAATCCAATTAACAAGATTGCATATTTTACACTACGAGTCGTTTTACTATACTGGTCTGCAGGTTGCACAAGGCTTACTCCGAATGCAGTTTCTTTAGCTTTCAATGTACCTTCTCTTACCACTGTTCCAAAAGGTAAGTTGGCTCTATTAAAACTCCATTGAGATGCAAATCCGCTATCACTTATTTTACGCTCGTTTGGCAAACTGTTTCCATCAAAAGAAGGATTTTCCCATTTAGAAGAGATACTAAATTTACTATTGGCACTGAGTGGTAAAAAATGTAATTGTTCGCTTCCCCTTATTTTTAATTGCATATCAAATGCTAACCCAGTAATTAAATTTGCTCCTGAAATTGTTATTGGTGCAGAAACACCTACTTCGCCCAAATCGCCTATAGGTAAGCCTGGGCTCAGTAATATTCTTTCATTGTTAAAATTAATATAGAGTTCCTCCTCTATACCTTTATAATCGCTTAAGCCAAAACAAATTCTTGCATTTGCAAAATCTACATTTAGTATGTTTATATCTTTTGGCCAATCAGGTTTAAAACTTCCTACAAATTTCACATCTGATCTGTACAGCAAAACTTTATAAATAGAGCGTTTACGTGCTTCAGGAAAAATTGTTCCAATTGCATTTAATTTATCTGCCAATACAATTAAATACTTCTTATAGTTTATAATTTTACCATCTGCATCAGTACTTTGCTCGGTATATGGCACTGTAATAAAAGGTGCAGAAAGTGTTTGTGCGTTTGCCCATTTGCTACTTACTTCTTTTACAACTTCTTGTTGTAGTGCTTGCCTTTCACTAATTAAATTATTAATAAAGAAAGTAGGTATTAACATAAAGAGAATAAGCAATCCTGTTATTAATCCTTTAATTAAAATACCATTGGCATGGTTGTTTGTTTTAAGTTGTTCTTGATGAATAAAATTTCCCTCCGTTTGATCTGGGTTTGTGGTTTGGTAATCCATAATGTTTGTTTTTGAGTTAAAAAAGAGTTGTTTAAAAATTGAGGAGTAAGAAATTGTATCAGCAACTCCGTTGGAGAAAAAATTAACCAAATGAGTATAACTAATGAGGACTGCTGCCATTGCGCATGCAAATAACCCAAGTGACACTAAAAATAAATCTGTAATAAAGCTTACAAAATGATTATCGTTATAGCCCAGAATGTGTGTACCAAAGATTGCAGGGATAAAACCATAACAGGTTGTAACAAAGAAAATAAAGGAAACGAAATACCAAAACTTCTTTTGCCAAGCATGATAACTATTTTGTAAATATGGCAATACAAAAAAGAAGGCCAATAATACAGGGCCACTTCCTATTAATGCCGCAATAAAACCTATTAATAGAAATAGTACCCACTCAGAACCGTTGTTATTAATTGAAGAACAAATACCAAAAGCAAGGGCAAATACAACTGCTGTAAGAAACCAAATTCTTGCACTCAATATGGTAGATGTTATTATATTTTTCATTTTAAAAGTACTTTGCTTTTCAAAGTTAATGTGTAAAAAAATTTACTTTGTGGATTTAATCATTTTTTCGAGAGCAGCAATATGAAGCTTGAATTCCTTTTCTCCATTTTTGGTAACAGCATATGTTGTATTTGTTTTACGACCAATAAATCCTTTCTCTACTTTTATAATATTATTTTCTTCTAATGCTTTTAAATGGCTTGCCAAGTTACCATCCGTTATTTCCAATAATTCTTTAAGCTCATTAAAGTTTACAGCATCGTTAACCATGAGCGCACTCATAATGCCGAGTCGTACCCTGCTATCAAAAAGTTTATTTAAATTATTTATTGGGTTCTGCATCAATTCAATTTTTAGTTTTACCGCCAAGGCGCTAAAACGCTGATTTATTTTGCGTTAGTATATTCTTAGCACAGCTGGTTAAACTAAAATCTATCAGGTATAAATGAGTGTTTTTTGCGCCTTCCAGTCTTTGCCGTTCAATCACTTACGCTCATATTTCTGCCACATATAAATTCCGTACACAATATGCATTACACCAAAGCCCATTGCCCAAAAGTATAACCCATATCCCACAAACCAAAGATTAATAACTCCTAATAATATTTGCAGATAACCCAAATATCGTATTTCATCTAAGGTGTATTTGCTAGCATTAATAAGACCTAAACCATAAAAAATTAAACAGCCCGGTGCTACCAAACCAAATGTACCATAGTGTAACATTTTAAATAAAAATAAACCACCAACAATTACAGGAATACTCACATTAATTAATAAACGTTTTGAAGTATTACCCCAAATTGGTGTTCCATCCTTTTTACTTTTTAAGTAAGTAAAAATGAACGAACTTATAAATGCTGCCATAAATGTGGCCGCTGCTATCCAAAAAAGATAGGTATCAAAAACAATTAAATAACTTTCAGCTACAGCTAAAGCTATACCTGCTGATTGATCTATTATATAATCTTTCTGCCCAAATACATAGGGGTGAGCAACCCATGCTCCTATAAGTGCACATAAACCGGCACTTATGCCACTTAATCCGCTAAGACTTACAAATCTGCTACTACGCTCCATCATTTTTTTGATGTGCTGCAAATCATCTATTGATTGTTCTTGTACATTCATAAAAAGCACTTTGAAATACAAAGTAAAAGGGAAAACTTTTATTTACCAAAAATATTTTAAGAAAATAAAAGAAGTTTTTTAAAGGTCAATCTTAAGACTGAAGGCTAAGTAGTTCTTTTAGAGAACCGCCGTAATGGTCTACTACAGCCGACGGCGTTTGCAGACATTTTAATTAATACTTTAGCCAAATAGATATTTAGCCATAATTATTACTTTCTAGCAATTCATCATTAACTAGTATACATTATCCAAAACTTCTAAAATAATCTCACAGGCCATTTTTATTTCCATGACACTAATATTAAGCGGTGGACAAATCCTAAAAGCCTCTGCACAAAACAAAAACCAGTCTGTAAAAACACCTTTTACAATTAAGGCATCAATAATTTTCTTATTTGTTTCAAAACTATCAAATTTAACTGCCATCATAAGACCAGCACTATTTATAGCAAGTATTCTTTTATGAACAAGCAAAGAGCGAAACAGCTTTTCTTTTTCAAAAACAGTATCAATTAATTTTTCTGTTATCAATACATTTAAGCCTGCAAGCCCTGCTGCACAACTTACAGGATGGCCCCCAAAAGTATTTATGTGCCCTAGCACAGGGTTGTGTGTAAACGAATCCATTATTTTTTTATCACTCACAAATGCACCAAGCGGCATTCCTCCGCCAAGTGCTTTACCAAGCAGCAAAATATCTGGTACCACTCCAAATTGTTCAAAAGCCCACAAAGTGCCATTTCTACCAAAACCACATTGTATCTCATCTAACACTAGTAGTGTGCCCGTTTTTGTGCATTGTTCACGAAGTGCAATAATCCAGCAACTTGGTTTAAGGATGCCAGCTTCAGCTTGAATTGTTTCTGCAATTACACATGCAGTTCGTTCAGTAATGTTTTCTAAATCTTCAAAATTGTTATAACGGAGTTGCAAAATATCTGGCAATAATGGTCTAAAAGCTTGTTGCCAATACTCGCTTCCCATTACACTTAGCGCACCTTGCGTGCTCCCGTGATAGGAGTTTTTAAATGATATTATTTGCGATCTGTTGGTATATCGCTTTGCTAATTTCATGGCGCCTTCTGTAGCTTCGCTGCCACTTGCTGTATAAAAAACGGAGTTTAATTGTGATGGTAAGTTGTCGGT
>JANMFB010000137.1:0-8938 GCA_031377605.1 Ferruginibacter sp. | reverse complement strand
CACGGTGACTTGGAAAAACGGATGATGCAGCACCCAGAAGTAGGCGGCGAAAAAAAAATAGAAGCGGGCATAGAGAAAGCAATGAAAGCAGGAGACAGTGTTGGTGGAGTTGTAGAATGTATAACGCAGAATTTACCGGTTGGGCTAGGCGAACCATTTTTTGATTCTGCCGAATCGCTTTTAGCGCATGCAGTATTTGCAATACCTGCAATAAGAGGAATTGAATTTGGTGCTGGCTTTGCCGCTGCAAAAATGTTTGGAAGTGAACACAACGATGCTATTCAAAACAAAGAAGGTACAACGCTTACAAATTATGCAGGCGGAATATCTGGCGGTATAACAAATGGAAATGAACTAGTTTTTAGAATTGCAGTAAAGCCCACATCTTCTACACCAAAGCCACAAGAAACTTATAATAATGAAACGGGTGGGGTAGAAACCTTTTCCGTAAAAGGCAGACATGATTTATGTATTGCACTTCGTGTACCAGTAGTTTTAGAAGCAGTAACAGCAATGGTTTTAGTAGATTTATTGTCTATAGAGCAACATGTAAAACCTATATTATAAAAATAGTTCACGCAGTAAAGCAACGATAATTAAGGATAAAAAAACTTTGTTCTCTTTGTCATCTTTGTATTGTTGTGTGAAACAAATAATTCATTTTGGCAAAAGGATCCTATTTCGCAAAGCATAAAGAAAGTATAGCAGGAACAGATAAAGAGTTTGATTTTAAAAAACTACCTTATGTGCAAGTAAGCGATGAAGTGAGAAAAACTTATGAAGAAGGAAAAGTAATTCTTATAGACAAGCCACTGCATTGGACTTCATTTGACGTAGTTCGTAAAATTCGCAACAGTTTAAAAATAAAAAAAGTTGGTCATGCCGGCACATTGGACCCCCTTGCATCGGGCCTCTTGATTATCTGTACAGGAAAATTTACTAAAAAGATAAATGAATACATGGCCCAACAAAAAGAGTACACAGGTACTTTTACACTTGGCTCCACCACACCCACTTACGACAGTGAAAGTAATCCTGAGAATTTTAAGGATTATAGACAAATAACGGAAACACAAATAAAAGAAGCTACAAAAAAGTTCATTGGTGAAATACAACAGTTTCCACCAATATATTCAGCTATTAAAAAAGATGGAGAAGCAATGTACGAGCTTGCACGAAGGGGAGAGGAAGTAGAGTTAAAAGCAAGAACAATTATAATAAACGAATTTGAAATTACAAAAGTTGAATTACCAATTGTAACTTTCCGAGTACTTTGTGGTACAGGTACATATATACGAAGCCTTGCGAATGATATTGGCGTGGCACTCAGTTGCGGGGCATACCTTAGCGCATTGCGCAGAACTAAAATTGGCAATTATCATGTAAATAATGCACTAACAATGGAAGGAATTTTGGATGAACTTACCAACCTATCCACAAAAGAATCATAAATGTGAATACATTATCAATTATCCTTTAAAAAATTATCCAATACACCCTTATCTTTGCAATCTTAAAAAAAAAGCATATGCCGTATTTATTTACATCCGAGTCCGTAAGTGAAGGACATCCAGATAAAGTTGCAGATCAAATTAGTGATGCACTTATCGATAATTTTTTAGCATTTGATCCAAACAGTAAAGTTGCCTGCGAAACTTTGGTAACAACAGGCCAAGTAGTACTTGCTGGTGAAGTAAAAAGTAAAGCCTATTTAGATGTGCAAGAAATTGCACGAGGTGTTATTCGTAAAATCGGTTATACCAAAAGTGAATACATGTTTGAAGCCAATTCATGCGGTATCATTTCTGCTATACATGAGCAATCTCAGGATATTAACCAAGGTGTAGATAAAAAGAAGAAAGAAGAACAAGGTGCAGGTGACCAAGGGATGATGTTTGGTTACGCTACAAACGAAACTGAAACATACATGCCGCTTGCATTGGCATTATCGCATGATATATTGAAGGAACTAGCTGCAGTACGCAGAGAAAATAAGGAAATAAAATACCTTCGTCCTGATGCGAAAAGTCAGGTTACCTTGGAGTATGATGATAACAATGTGCCAGTACGAATAGATGCAATAGTTGTATCTACTCAGCACGATGATTTTGGAAAAGATGAAGTAATGCTTGCTAAAATCAAAAAAGATATTATCAATATCGTAATTCCAAGAGTGAAGGCGAAGTACAAAAAGTATGCGCACCTGTTTAATAACAAAATTAAATATCACATCAATCCTACTGGTAAATTTGTAATTGGTGGCCCACACGGTGATACTGGTCTTACAGGTCGTAAGATTATCGTAGATACTTATGGTGGTAAAGGTGCACACGGAGGTGGTGCTTTCAGCGGAAAAGATCCAAGTAAAGTAGATAGAAGTGCTGCTTATGCAACAAGGCATATTGCTAAAAACCTTGTAGCTGCAGGTCTTTGTACAGAAGTTTTGGTACAAGTTAGTTATGCAATTGGTGTTGCAGAGCCAACGAGTATAAACGTTGTTACTTATGGCACATCTAAAGTAGATATGACTGATGGCCAAATAGCTTCACACATTATGAAAATGTCTTGTTTTGACATGAGGCCATATTTTATTGAACAAAGATTGAAGTTACGTTCTCCAATATACAGCGAAACTGCAGCATACGGACATATGGGTCGTAAGCCTGAAACTGTCGTGAAAACATTTACTTCTCCTTACGGTAAAACAGTGAAGAAAAAAGTAGAATTGTTTACTTGGGAAAAATTAGATGCCGTAAAAGAAGTGAAAAAAGTTTTCGGATTGAAATAGATTATTTTCTTCTAAATATTTTTTAAAAACACCAGCTTTGTCTGGTGTTTTTTATTTTGGTAATAAGTATTTGTTTTTCATCTGTACTTAGTGCTCGTCATTAACGACGAAACAGCTTTAGACTCAGATCTTTTGGTATTTTTAATAATGTAATAGATTGTATTTTATTTCCTAACTCTCGTTCGATCTTTTAAACAATCATGAATAAAAGTCTAATCATTTTCCGCTGCTTTTCATTTGTACACTTGCACCAAACCTAAAAAAATAAACTTATTTTTGTACTGTGAAAGAATTTAGACATCAACATAAGCGACCTAAGAAAAATACACTAGTTGTAGGCAGGACTGCAATTATAGAAGCATTAAAAACAGGCAAGCAACTCGATAGAATTTACATGCAAACAACTGTGCATGGGGAAACTATTGATGAGATAAAGCAACTTGCAGCCAAGTATTTGATACCTATAAACAAAGTGCCGGTAGAGAAACTTAATAACTTTAATGTGAGTAATCACGAAGGTTGTGTGGCGCAAATTTCAAAAATACAGTATCAAGATCTGCAAGATGTAATTTCTTTTGTTGTGGAAAATGGAGAAGTGCCGCTTATTATAATTTTAGATGGTATTACAGATATTAGGAATATTGGTGCAATAGCTAGAAGTGCCTATTGCTTTGGCGTTCATGCAATTGTAATTCCCGATAAAGGTGTAGGTTCTTTAAATGAAGATGCTATTCTTACTTCGGCAGGCGCATTAGAAAACATTGCTGTCTGTAGGGTAAATAGTTTGATGAAAGCAGTGGATGATATGCACATGAACGGCATTAAGGTTTTTGCTAGTGTGATGGAAGCTGCTACAAATGTGTACGATTGTAATTTTTCGGAACCTACGGCTATTGTAATGGGAGCAGAGGATAAAGGTATTTATCCTGCACTGATGAAAGTATGCGATGAAAAATTTGCAATACCTATGACGGGTGATTTCGATTCATTAAATGTGAGTGTAGCTACAGGAATTATTTTATACGAAATCGCAAAACAACGAAAATAAAATGCTGCATAATCAACCTCTCAAACTTGTAGAATGTCCAAGGGACGCTATGCAGGGTTGGCCACATTTTATTCCTACCAATAAAAAGATTGCATACTTAAATGAATTAGTGAAGTGTGGTTTTGATACGTTGGATTTTGGAAGTTTTGTTTCTCCTAAGGCAATACCACAAATGACCGATACTGGGGAAGTAGTAAAGCAATTGGAATTAGGAAATACAAAAACAAAGTTACTTTCAATAATAGCAAATAAGAGAGGTGCAGAAGAAGCAGTTGCTTACGATCAAATTTCTTATTTAGGATTTCCTTTTTCTATTTCGGAAACTTTTCAGCAACGCAATACTAACTCATCGGTAGATGAATCTTTGCAAAGAGTAGAAGACATACAAGAACTTTGTATAAAAAATAAAAAAGAATTGGTTGTGTATATTTCTATGGGGTTTGGAAATCCTTATGGAGATTTATACAATGAAGATATTGTTATTAATAGAACAAAACAGATTCAAAATTTAGGTGTAAAAATAATCTCTATTGCGGATACTGTTGGGTTGGCTACAGCCAATGAGGTTAGTGTTTTGATGAGCAAGGTTATTCCCGAATTTAAGGAAATTGAAATAGGTGTTCATTTACATGCAGCTCCTACAGATAGGGAAGCAAAAATAGAAGCAGCCTTACTTGCAGGTTGTTTAAGATTTGATTCTGCTATGAAAGGAATTGGTGGATGTCCAATGGCAGGTAATGATTTGGTAGGAAATATGGATACCGAAGTAATGCTAAATTATTTTGAAAAAAAAGGGTTACCGATAAACATTAATCGTGAGCATATTGAAGCTTGTAGTAAACTAGCAGTTAATATTTTTGTTTAATATCATCCACAATCTAACATCTATCATCCATCATCTAACACCATAAATCTATAAATGAATTTCCGATCAGAGTTTACTCCCAAACCTTTTAAAGAAAAAATAAAGCACACGGATAAATTATTACTGGTAGGTTCTTGCTTTACAGAGCAAATAGGTAAAAAACTTGCAGACCATAAATTTAATTTGGTAGAAAACCCAAACGGAATTTTATTTAATCCTATAAGTATAGCAAAAGCAATTAGTTCATATGCAAATGGTAAAAAATACTCAGACGAAGATTTATTTCATTTCAATGAATTGTGGGCGAGTAGAGAACACCACTCAAAGTTCTCTAATCCCAATAATGAAGAAGCAGTAAATGCTATTAACCAAAGCCAACAACTAGCAATTGATTTTATAAAAAATGCAGATTGGATTTTGCTTACACTTGGCTCTGCATTTTTATATGAATGGAAAGATATAAATGCTGATAATGATTATAAAAATGTGGCTGCTAATTGTCACAAAATACCAACAGATAAATTTAATAGGAGGCTTGCTACCACTGAAGAAATAAAAATTTTTCTAGCCAAAATGCAAGCTGAAGTATTGTCTATAAACCCTAAAGTAAAATTCATTTATACCATTAGCCCTGTTCGTCACCTTCGTGAAGGCTTTGTAGAAAATAATCGAAGCAAGGCTACACTGATACAAACCGTGCATGAATTAGTGAACGAACAAAATTGTTTCTATTTTCCTGCTTACGAACTTATTATTGATGATTTGCGAGATTATCGTTTTTTTGCAGAAGATTTAGTTCATCCAAATTATGCAGCCACAAATTATGTGTGGGAAAAATTTGTTCCTGCTGTTATTGAAGAACCTGCTCAAAAATTAATGGTATCTATAAATGAATTAAACGCAGCGATTAACCATAAGCCGTTTAATCCTACTTCGCAAGCGCACAAAAAATTTTTAAAACTAAATTTTGATAAAACTTTAAAACTTCAAACAGATTATCCTTATATAGATTTCAAAAATGAATTAGCTTACTTTTCTGTTTAACAATCTATCTGCTCGAGTAAAATTTATATAAGCTATATACTGAAATCAACGTCCATGCTGCTTCTAAAATAATAAATGGTAGATAATGTAAAAGAACTGATGCTGCACATGCAATACTTGCTCCAATGATGTTTAGCAATAGATAAGCATTACCATCTTTTTTTATTTTGTTTGTAAGGTTTAAAAAGTACGCAACTAATAAAATACTTACTCCAATAAAACCAATCCAATCTGTATACGTCATATTATAGATTTTTTATGAAGCCATTGTGATATTATGAATGTCCTAAAGATATAATTATAAATTGCATGATTAAAAAAGTTTTGGTTATTTCAATTTTTATATTGTTAACTAATAATGATTTTTCTCAAACTGAAAATCATAGATGGAGCATTGGAATTAATCCATTTTCTTTTGCAGAGTCTGCAATGTCTGTAGGTCCATGTGTTTCTTACAAGCTTAGTGAGCGAATAGGGTTTTGGACGGAGGGTTCCTATATCTTTAAGAATTTATACATGTCTAGTAAATGGAGAGATGTAAAAGGCTATAGAGGAGTTTTTCAAACTTGATACTATAGAGGAAAAAGGAGAACTAAATTTATTGCTGCAGAATTTAGATTAAAGAAATAATCATTTACAAATAAAAATACACTAAGCTATATAAAAAATGATTCCACCAATACGATTAACTTTTCTAATTTTGAGAAATCCCAATTTTTAATTGGTGGAGCATTGTTGTTTGGTAAAGTCTTTTTCTAATCAAAAAAGAAAAATTTATTTTTATAATTTACCTATGGTGTTGGAGGAAAACAAAGATATATAAGCAGAGACTTTATTGTTCCTTTAGCGTATTCTCAATTCATCATAAGACCAATTGACGGACCAATTTTAAATAATTATTTTTCAGAAAATGGGGGAACCGTATATTTTCCATTAGCATTAAGGTTTTATTGGAATTTGTAAACTTTAATGAATCCTATCGCCTCTTACTTCCTCACTCGCCATTAATTCTTTTTCGTAGGCTAACCATTTTACCCAACGATCTCTTACTGTTTTCTTATCTAAATAATGCTCTGCTAAGGTGATAAACATGGTGTAATGCCCTGCTTCGCTTTCCATAAATTTTCTGTAAAAATTACGCATATATTCATCACTTAAGCCTTCGCTTAATCGCTTAAAGCGCTCACAGCTTCTTGCTTCTATCAATGCCATGATTAGCATGTTATCTAAAAACTTTTCATTTGGACTTCCATCTTTCTTTTGAAATGCAATTAATTTGTTTACATAAATATCTTTTCTTGGCTTACCAAGTTTTAAATTTCGCTTTTTTAATTCTGCCAATACCATTCTAAAATGTCCCCATTCTTCTGTAACAATTGGACTAAGTTCCGCTACCATTAACTCCTTATCAAAGTTTTTTTGAATAAGTGATATACAAGTAAGTGCAGCTTTTTGTTCGCAGTAAGCATGGTCTGTAAGTATTTCTTCTAATTGTATAGAAGCCAAATCTACCCACCGAGGGTCGGTAGGAAGTTTGAGTCCGAGTATGTTTTTTACATCTAATGTATCCATTTTACAAAGTTAATTGTAAATGTTATTGATTAATAGTTTTGAGTTGTGATAAACTTTTCTATTTGCAAATGTGGAAAAATGATTCTATAGCTCCGCTTCTAAGCAGTATTAAAGCTGTTTTACGCTATTGGAGAACTTTGCCCATTTTTTTGGCTTTAGCAAAAAAAGATAATAGCGAAAAGCGGGGTCAAAGTTTGGCTTAACACTTCTGCTCACTTCCAAATTATTTGAAATAATTTTTTTAGTTACTTTTAGATTTTAAAATTAAATTACATCCACAACAGCTAATATGAAAATTATATCCTTCTTAGCATCTGCAGTATTTACCATTGCACTTGTAATTATCCTAAACACAAAGATGATTGCACCTGCTCCTTTGGGATTTTTGCTTTCGCCTCAACATGGATTGTGGCAGAATGCGGAGCCTAGCAATAAAAACTTTTCTGAAGATTTGCATATTGCAGGCTTGAAAGGCAAAGCATCTGTTTATTTTGATGAAAGATTGATACCACATGTTTTTGCGGAGGAAGAAAACGATGTATATCTTGTACAAGGTTATTTACACGCAAAGTTTAGGTTGTTTCAGATGGAATTGCAAACAAATGTAGCAGCTGGTCGTGCAGCAGAAATGCTTGGCGAAGGAGATGATAAAAAAATATTGAAACATGATAGAGAATTTCGTAGGCTTGGTATGGTGTATGCGGCGGAAATAGCGGAGAAAGAAATGGATGCAGATCCTGTTACAAAGGCTTCTTGCGATTCCTACACAGCGGGTGTAAATGCTTATATAAATTCGCTTACAGAAAGTTCGCTTCCAGTAGAATATAAATTGCTCGGCTATAAACCTACAGCATGGAGCAATTTTAAAACAGCATTATTTTTAAAATTAATGAGCAATGATTTGGCAGCTAACGAAAGAGATTTTGAAATGACAAATGCGAAACATTTTTTTTCGTCAGAAGATTTTGATTTGTTGTACCCTTCTATTCAAGATTCTTTAGATCCTATAATACCAAAAGGGACTTCATTTCCTACACCTGCTATTATACCTATTGCACCAAAAAATGTAGACTCTGCTTATTTCACTGTTGGCATTGTAACTGCAGAAGAATTTGCTAAACCCAATCCCAATAATGGTAGTAATAACTGGGCGGTGAGTGGATCTAAAGCAGCTAATGGTGCACCTATTCTTTGTAATGATCCTCACCTTGGGTTAAACTTACCTTCAATTTGGTACGAAATGCAATTGAGTACTCCTACGTTTAATGCATACGGAGCTACATTTCCTGGTTCGCCAAGTGTAATCATTGGATTTAATGATAGCTGTGCATTTGGTTTTACAAATGGTGGAAGAGATGTGAGGGATTATTATGAAATAAAATTTAAAGACGAAAGCCGCTCTGCATATTGGTTTAACAATGAGTGGAAGAAAACAGATTTTAGGTATGAAACCATAAAAGTTGCAGGCAAGCCTAATGTGCTTGATACGGTAGCTTACACAGTTTTTGGACCAGTGATGTACGATAAAAGTTTTAATGGCGGCAGGCAGACAAATAATAAGAACTACGCCGTTCGATGGAAAGCGCATGATGCGGGAAATGAACTTAAGATTTTTAATATG
>JANMFB010000125.1:0-4747 GCA_031377605.1 Ferruginibacter sp. | reverse complement strand
TTTCTATAATTGTATTTATTGTACTGCAAAGAAGCTACATCTGATTTTATAGTAGATACCATCGTGAGGTAATCGAACCCTGTACCTTTTGCAGTAAAAGCCCCTGCCACGTTGCCAATAACAGAATCCTGTTTTATTAATTTACCAATGGCAAAGCCAGGAGTAGTTACAAAAAGATCATATTTTATCTTTTCAGGATTTTTGATATTCTTCATATAACCCTTCACCTTTAGCGGACCATAACTTGATCGGGCTTTTAAATCCATATCCACATTTTCTGTGTTGCCACTAAACTTTCCTGCTGCTGAAATTTGTTGTGGCAAATTTATTTTTACCAAAGATTCAGGTGGTATAAATCCTTCTATAAGAGACTTATTAAACGCTACGTTGGTAAAGGCCAAATCGTACTTTATGTTTTTAGGATAAGTAATGTTGGTAAGATTTATTTTACCGGTAAATGCAAGATCTTTTGCAGTTGCACTCACATTTGCAGCTATGCTGTTTCTGTTCCCTGCTATTCTTCCACGTACATTTATTAAGTTGGGCAACGATGCCAATTGCACCTGGTTTTCAGGTGGTACAAAACGCATTAAATCTTTTTTATAAATATTGCTTTGCAGAATATTCAGGTCAAAAGAAAATCTTAGTGGATCTGTAATATTAAAGAGTGTACCGTTGGCACTAATTTTTGAACCAGATAAACCCACCATCTGCAAATAAGGCAAATACAGTCTTTGTAAATTACCACGTAACTCTGTATTTACATTTAATAATTGGTTTTTAAACTGAGCCTTTGGCAAAGAGGTATTTAAAGAAGGCATTAATAAATAAAGATCGTTAGACGCAATTACCGAATTATTTAAAGTAGCTGTTATTAAAGAATTTTGTGGCGATGAAGTAATGGCTGCAATGCCATCATATTTAAGTTGAAAAGAATTTTGAATAAGGGATTGCGGCGTTTTTACATATAGTTCAGTGGCTGATAAAAGTGTATCTGTAAACATCAGCCGTACATGGGTAGTATCTAAAGCAAAACCACTTTTATCGCTAAAGGCTAATTGTGATACAAGCGCTTTTGTTGAATCGATTGAATAACGAAATCCATCAACACCGGCTATTATATTTTTTGCATCAAGATGAGAAAAATCTAAACCGGGGGCATTAGGTTTATTTACATCATCGTATTTTAAATTGCTGTTGGTAATGTTTAAATAAGTGGCAGCATACACCCATGGAGATACTTCCCTATTTATATTTTTTTGTACCAGTAACTTTTGCTTTGCAGCGGTAAAAATAATATTTGCACTGTCTAATATTAAACTATCTGCAAGTGCTTTTGATTGTTCAATACTATAAAAAATACTGTTGCCTGCAAGTGTACCAATTTTGTTTGCATAATACATTCCTGAAACCAGGTTATCTATTTCAACATCTATATCTTTTAAACTAACATGGCCACCAGAAATAAGGAATTTGTAAGGAGAATTTGTGAGCGTATCAACCGGTAATTTATTGTCAATACTTGTTTCGATTTCCTTGTAAGTTTTCATGTAAAATTTAACCCCATTTGCGGCTAAATTATCAATACCAAAATTGAGTCTGTCGGGTTGAAATTTATTGGTGGTTAAATCTAGGTTTTTAATAAACGCATTAAAATTACTTCCTACATAATTATCTTCAAATTTTACACCCACATGGTCAAAAATTAATTGTTTTAATGTGAGTTTTAATTCTGCCGTATCCTTGTTTTTTGTGGTGGCTTTATTGCCTGTAAAAGCATCTACTAAAAACTGGTAATTAAAAACCGTATCTTTTTCAGCTCTATTCACATTAATAACAATATTTTTTAAAAAAATTTTTTTTATATCTGTGTTTCCTTTCAATAATTTTATCATATCCAGATCAACAGAAAGTTCTTCGCCAAATAATAAGGTATCCTTTTTTTGATCTTGGATGTACACATTTTTTACCTTGAGCCATTTTGGTAACCCATAATCTATAGAACCAATTTGCACATTTGTATTTAGTTTGCTTTCGAGATATTTTACAACTTGGTTTCTTACTGTTCTTTTACCAACATTTGTATTAATAAAAATAAAAGTTACTAGCACCAAAAACAATATGGAAGCCAATATCCATAAACATACTTTTCCTATTTTTTTAAATATCAATTTGGCAGCTGTCATTTTAGGTTAAGAGATTTCGCTATATATTAAAAGATTGTCTCCGGCCCCTATATGAAAATTTTATGCCTACTTTTATTTGCTTATAACTATACATTTAGCAGAAAATTAAAATAGTAAAATGTCAATTTGAGGAAAAGTGGGCAAATATTTACCCAAAAAAAGTGATGTAAAAAAAGGAAAGAAGTAGTCCAAGTATCGCTAAAAAATTAAAAAAACGCCTTCAAATTCATTGATTTCTTTTGAAAATGAACTTTATTTATCAAAATTCAATCGAGCATTTCAATTAGAATTCATTGATGATAAGAATAAAATTTTTGTCTAATTTAACTATTGATAGCAATAATCTGTAGCTATTTGAAACTTAACAAATAACTATTTATTGTCAATTTTATTTTGATTCAAAAACTTCAAGCGTAACATCTTGTTTCGTGAGACGAATACCTACTCATAGAATTGCTTACGAAACTTCTCTGCAAGTTTACATTGCTACGTAGTAGAATTAGCATAGGAAATAAGTTCATGTATTAAATTGACTTAAAAAGAATCAATTTTTTATAAAAAAAACCAAAATATAGTAAAATTACTAGCAGCATAAAGTCAAAAAATTCTAACTACCTAAAGGCCAACAATTAGGAAATTCGTATCCCAAAAACAAGTAGATTACCAAGCATAAAAAACTCAAAAAATAAACCCTTTTGTAGCTAAAAAACTAACTTATTTGTAGCATTTATTACTACTACTATGTAGTGATATTACCCTTTATAAAAAATACAATTTTCTCGTACAATAAATAGGTTAATTATAAGTTAATAGTACATCGCTATGAAAAATGTATTACTTATATTTTTTGTTTTACTATTAACAAACAGCCTTTACAGCCAAATAAATGTAGTTGCCAGACCTATGCCCGGCGATAAATTCCAATTTTTTTTAAAAAATTCAGGCGCAAAAGCTAATGAGTTTTTATGGGAGGAAACAGAAGGTTTTGTAAATGGCTATGCGAAAGCAACTGCAAACAACTTGTGGATATTGGTAGATGGTAATGGACATCCTATTTCTACGAAAAGATATGAAGCAGTAAGAAATTTTTGCAACAAACTTGCTGCAACAAAATCTGAAAACAAATGGGGATTTATTGACGAAAAAGGAAATTTAATCGTTCCATTTGATTATGACATTATTTTTGATTTTAAAGAAGCCGTTACTGGGGCTTATAAAAATAACAAATGGTATTTAGTAAATAGGCAGGGAGTAGTTACAAAAACTTTAGATGTTGATATTTTTTATGGCTTTAAAAATGGAATTGCCAAGATTAGTAAACAAGGTCGTTCAGGTACAATGAATCTTAATGGAGATATAGTTTCGATAGAGCCATTAAAAAATACGACTCTAATTACAACTCCATTTAACGCTAATACAACTGCTCGACCCGAAAGTGCCCCATGCCCACCAAACATAGACTTTGAACTGGGCAACTTTACAAACTGGAACTGTTTTACAGGTTCTGTTTCTTCATCAGGCACCACAAACGTAATCACCGTACTCCCATCTGCACCCACTGCCACAAGACACGAAATATATACTGCACCATTTGGACTTGACCCTTATGGTTTATTTAGTATAACACCGCCAGATGGAAGTGGTAAAGCCTTAAAACTTGGTAATAATATTAATGGCGCAAGGGCAGAAAGAGTTACTTATCAACTAAACATTCCATCCGGTAGTATAGATGCATCAATAACATATAGATATGCTGTTGTGTTTCAAGACCCTGGGCATTTTACTTACGAGCAACCACGATTTAGTGCAAAGTTGCGAGATGTGGCTACGAATACATATTTGCCTTGTGCATCTTACGAATATGTAGCAGACTCTACTTTGCCTGGCTTTTTTGATTCACCGATAGATGATACGGTAAAATGTAAAAACTGGGCTTCTGTATTTATAAACTTAAGTGCATATGCAGGAAGAACATTAGATTTAGAATTTACCACAGCAGACTGCACAAGAGGGGCACATTGGGGATACGCTTATGTAGATGTGGGAGATTGTAATATTGCTGCAAATATTTCTTATCAATGCAGCCCAAGTGTAGCAACTGTTAATGCTCCTCCGGGTTTTCAATATTATAACTGGTGGAACAGCAACTTCACAACTATTTTAGCTACCGGTCAAAATGCCACTATCTCTCCTATTCCTGCCTTTAATTCGGTACTTCACGTAGAAGTAATCCCTTACAATGGTTATGGGTGTAGAGATACTTTAGACGTATTGGTTACCAACAGCTATCCATTAGCTGATGCAGGACCAGATAAAATTACTTGTGTAGGAGCTTCTACGACATTGGGAACTAGTGCTGTAGCAGGTAATACATACTCATGGTCTCCTTCCGCTTATCTATCAAATGCTACTATTTCAAATCCAATAGCCAATCCACCAATATCTACCACATACTATTTAACGGTAACCAATCCTGCCAACTCATGTCCTAAAATTGACACAGTAAATGTTGTAGTAAATCCAAAACCAATACCCGCTTTTTCACAACCAGCTAACCAATG
>JANMFB010000110.1:0-6205 GCA_031377605.1 Ferruginibacter sp. | reverse complement strand
TATTAGCAGGCATAGGAATGTATGCGGGAAAAGGGGGAACCCATGGTCCATAATTTGCACCACTCATAACACCTGAAAAAATATCTACAATACTACCTAGCATATAACCTTTGTGACTACTTCCTTCTCTGTTTCCTCCTAGTGGTAGCAATGCCCCACTGTTTTTTAATTCATTGGCATTTGTACTTTCGTGCCCTTCCTTTGTTTGAACCCAACCTGTTGGTACTGGTTTATTTTTTCTTTGAGAAATTTCTAGTTTTCCGTTTGCAGCAGTTGTTGTTGCAAAATCTGCCACAAATGCTGGTTCATTGCCCGCAGGTATTGCCACCGCAATTGGATTTGTACCAAGCATTTTGTCTTTCGAAAAAGTTGGAGCTACCAAAGCAGAAGCATTTGTCATAGCAATTCCGATCATATCTTCTTGGAGAGCCATCATTGCATGTATACCAGCAATACCAAAATGATTGCTATTTTGTACACTTACCCAACCTGTGCCTACATTTTTTGCCTTATCTATGGCAACTTTCATGGCGAAAGGTGCTACAACAAGTCCAAGTCCGGCATCTCCATCTACTACTGCTGTACTCGGTGTTTCGTGTATAATTTTAATATCAGGTTTAGTATTCACTCGTGCAGCTTCCCACAAACGAACATAACCTGTAAGGCGAGCTACACCGTGGCTATCTACACCACGTAGATCGGCACTAAGTAAGCTTTCTGTGGCAAGTGTTGCTTGCGTTTCTGAACAGCCAATTTTAAGAAAAATATTTTTTGTAAAGATTGAAAGTTCATGTAGAGAGAATGTATGTTCCATTTTGCAAAGTTAATAGTTTAGAGTGGACAGAGAAATGAGGTCAGAAGACAAGGGAGATTTTGTATTGTTTATAAATTTTAAAGGTTTTTACTGCCAATAAGAAACTGCCAACTGCCAACTGTTAACTCCCAACTGAATTTTGCCATTCAAATTCATTTCATTATCTTCCTTCTTTCGCTCATATTTAACAAGAAACTTTAACACATGAAAATTTTAGAAATAAAAGTATTACGTGGTCCAAATTATTGGAGTGTACGCAGAGGTAAACTTATACAAATGAAATTAGATTTGGAAGAAATGGAGCAAAGACCAACGAATCTAATTGCAGGTTTTAGAGAAAACTTAGAAAAACTTTTACCTTCTCTCTATGAGCATCGTTGTAGTGAAGATAAGCCGGGAGGTTTTTTTGAAAGAGTTGACGAAGGTACGTGGATGGGTCATGTGATGGAGCATATTGCATTAGAAATACAAACCCTAGCAGGTATGGATATGGGCTTTGGCAGAACAAGAGGAGCAGGAAAAGAAGGAGAATATTTTGTAGTTTTTAATTATATGGAAGAAGAAGTGGGAAAATTTGCTGCAAGAGCGGCATTTAGAATTTGCGAAGCTTTAATAGAAGGAAGCACTTATGATTTGCAACCAGATATTCAACAAATGAGAGAGTTAAGAGAAGATACTCGATTGGGGCCAAGTACAGGTTGTATAGTTGAGGAAGCAGCAAAAAGAGGAATACCTTTTATTAGATTAAATAAAGGAAGCTTAGTACAATTGGGATATGGAGTAAACCAGCAACGAATTAGGGCTACTATTGCAGGTACTACTAGTTGTATAGCTGTAGATATTGCAGGAGATAAAGATGATACAAAGAATTTATTGGAGGCGGCACAAATACCTGTACCAAAAGGTTCTATTATAAGAAGTGAAGAGGGGTTGATAGAGGCAATAGAGGAAATTGGATATCCTTGTGTTACAAAACCTTTGAATGGTAACCACGGTAAAGGAGCAAGTATTAATATCGTAAATTATGAGCAAGCTTTAGTTGGACTAGAAGCAGCACAGAAATATGGTAGAAGTGTAATAGTAGAAAAATTTATTACTGGTTATGATTTTAGGGTACTTTGTATAAATAATAAATTTATTTGTGCTGCATTGCGAACCCCGGCTGCGGTAATTGGGGACGGAGAACACAACATTCAATGGTTGATAGATGAGACCAATAAAGATGAGCGACGTGGTTACGGTCATGAAAAAGTACTTACCCAAATTACTATAGATAATTTCACATTAAAAATGCTTGATGATATAGGTTACACTTTGGAAACTGTCCCTCCAAAAGGAGAGCAAGTTTTAGTAAAACCTACAGCTAATTTAAGTACTGGAGGAACTTCTACTGATGTAACAGATGAAGTACATCCATCCAATATTTTTATGTGTGAGCGCATTAGCAAAATCATTGGATTAGATATTTGTGGTATAGATATTATGGCGCCAGACTTAAAAGTGCCTATTAGTGAAAATGGAGGTGCTGTATTAGAAGTAAACGCTGCACCTGGTTTTAGGATGCATATAGAACCAAGTGAAGGGATTCCTAGAAATGTAGCTGAACCAGTAATAGATATGCTATTTCCTAAAGATAATACTGGTCGAATTCCTATTGTAGCTATTACAGGTACAAACGGAAAAACCACAACGAGTAGATTGGTAGCTCATATTGCAAAAACTGCAGGTTATAAAGTTGGCTATACAACTAGTGATGGTGTGTACATTCAAAATGAATTGATGATGAAAGGAGATTGTACGGGTCCTGTATCTGCACAGTTTGTATTGAAAGACCCTACCGTAGATTTTGCAGTGCTAGAAAGTGCAAGAGGTGGCATTCTAAAAAATGGTTTAGCATTTAGAAATTGTGATGTAGCTATTGTAACAAACGTTGCATCAGATCATATGGGCCTCGGAGGAATAGATAGTCTAGAGCAAATGGCAAGGGTAAAATCGGTAGTGCCAGAAACCGTTTATAAACATGGGTATGCAATCTTAAATGCGGATGATGATCTTGTTTACAAAATGAGAGAAGAACTTAAATGTAACGTAGCTTTTTTTAGTATGGATGAGAAAAATCCACGAATAATAAAGCATTGTAAAACTGGTGGCTTGGCGGCTGTTTTTGAGAATGGTTATGTAACGATTATGAAAGGTACATGGAAGATTCGTGTATCAAAAGTTTCTGATATTCCAATTACTTATGGTGGGAAGGCATTGCACAATGTAATGAATACGTTACCTGCAATCTTAGCAGCTTATTTATATAAAAATATTAAAGTGCCAGATTTAAAATTGGCACTAGAAACTTTTATACCTTCTCCTACACAAACCCCCGGTAGGCTTAATTTATTTGAATTTAAGCATTTTAAATTTTTAGCAGATTTTGCACATAACCCAGCAGGTTTGCAATTGCTTTGCGATTTTGTAAGTAAAATTGATGGTACACCAAAAGTGGGGATTATTAGCGGTACAGGAGATAGGAGAGATGAAGATATCAGAGAATTGGGTGTGATTTCAGCAAAACACTTTGATGAAATTATCATACGCCAAGATAAACACCTCCGTGGACGTACTGCAGAGAATATCGTTGAACTTTTAGTAGAGGGAATAAAATCTGCCCAAACAAAGGAAATACCACTAACCATCATTCTTAATGAGAAAGAAGCTATAATGTATGCCTATAAAAATGCAAAACCGGGTTCTCTCATTACAATTATGTGTGATGTAGTGGCCGAGGCACTAGATTTGATAAAGGGTTTGAAGGAAAAAGAGGATAGTGAATAAAAATATGGAAAAATAGTTTGGGCTTTTTTTATAAAACCCTTATTTTTGCACTCCCAAAAGCACATTGCAATTGGAAATTGGGTTATGGTGTAAAGGTAGCACAACAGATTTTGATTCTGTTTGTCTAGGTTCGAATCCTAGTAACCCAACTTATTAGGACAAATTAGCTTGATTGTTAATTTGTCCTTTTTTGTTTCTCTCCTGTAATGCAGTTCAATGTGGCAATACAGCGAACACTTCATTAATTTTTTCAGTTCAAAATGTTCCATTTTACGGCTGTACGTTACTCCATCAGGAAAGATGAGTTTTTGTAAATTCTCCTTTTCGTTCGCATTAGCTGAAGCCCATGTCGTAGGCAGTTTCAAGGAAAAATTAAGTGCTTTGGATAGCAATTCATCATGGTTCGAACTCTTAGAAACCACTTGTTCTAAATTCTTTACAATATGTTCTTTTTCTGCGTTACACTTTTGAAGGAATTTCTGATAAGATTCTGAAGGCATTGACTTAGTGATGTAAAATTCTTCTTGGATGCTGTCAATCTTTTTCTGTACTTCTTTAAGCTTTACTTTCAATCTTTTTTCATAGTCAGCTTTTGAATTTTCGAGTTTTAGAAATTCGCTTTTGAATATTTCAAGGAAAGGTTGGATTAAATCTGTGTGTGTCGGAATAATATAACTTTACCCTTTTTTCATATTAGCCTAAGCTACTTACACTCAAATATTATGTTCTGACGCTGAAATCTTTCATCAATATCCTCTAGCATTCTTACATCCTATCTAACATCCCTCACACATCTGAAACCTGTATGTTCCAGGCCCGTATCTTGGCTACTTTTCATTCTACGTGCTACTCTGTAGCCAGAGCAATAACTGTCGTTGCATAGAAAGCTGCCTCCCCTCAACGATCTTTTTTCTGCATAAGGTTCTGCAGGGTCAAAGCTTTTTTCTGCTCCTTTAGGGTTTACAGAAGTTATGTTTGAAGTAGTTTTATAGTAGTCTGCATTGTACCAATCGCTACACCATTCCCACACATTCCCGGCCATATCATAAAGCCCGAAAGGGTTGGCAGGGTATGATTTCACAGGTGCTGCGGTGATAAATCCGTCTTTCTTTTCATTTAAATAAGGAAATTTCCCTTCCCACATATTTGCTTTGGGCTTTCCCGCATTTACATTTTCATTTCCCCATGGATAAATATTGTTTGCAAGGCCACCTCTTGCCGCAAATTCCCATTCTGCTTCTGTTGGCAAACGTTTGCCCGTCCATTTGCAATAAGCTATTGCATCATCCCAGCTTACCTGCACTACCGGATAATTTTCCTTGCCTGTTATAGAACTGCCAGGTCCTTGCGGATGCTTCCAGTCAGCCCCTTTAACCCAATGCCACCATTGCGAATAATCATTCAGATTTATTGGTCCCGCTGTTTCTTTAAAAACCAATGATGCAGCAACCATTACACTATCAGGTGGCTGTGGTGTACCTGGCGGCAATGTTTTTTTAAGCTCTTCCCAATCAGGTTTTTTTTCTGCTGTTGTTTTGTAACCTGTAGCATCTACAAAAAATTTGAACTGGGCATTGGTTACTTCTGTTACATCAATATAAAATGTTGATACCTGCACTTTGTGCTTTGGGTATTCATCTGCACTTGCCTGTTCATTATCTCCACCCATATCAAATACTCCACTAGGAATTAATACCATACCGGCAACCGATGTATCACCACTAAATTGAACAGCATTAGCGTAAGTATTATTACCGAAACGATTGGGAACATTCATACACGAATGAGCACTGTCCATTTTATTAATAACAGTATTTGATTTACTATTATTACATGACGTAGTAAATATGGCAAATAATAGAAGAAAAAAAATAATTGATTTACACATTATATACTTGTGCTTTGTGAGCTTTAGAGGAAAGTAAATTATTACTCAAAATTAAACTTATGTATGGTAGTTGATCTGTAAATTTCACTCGGCTCTTTTACTGTTGTGGGGAACGTTGGTTGGTTGGGCGAATCGGGAAAATGTTGTGCCTCTAAACAGAAAGCAGTTCTGTATTCATCGCTTTTACCACTTTTAAAAACATCCTTGCCTTCCATAAAATTACCACTATAAAATTGCAGCCCAGGCTCTGTTGTTGAAACCTCCATCACAATCCCAGATATATCTCCTTTGGCAATTGCTATAAGCTCCGGAGAAGTTGTAATGCCTTTATCTAAACAGAAATTATGGTCGTATCCATTCCCGTTTTTTAATTGCTCATCAGCAGCATGTATTCGTTTACCAATTCTGTGAAAAGTAGTAAAGTCAAAAGGTGTGTTCTCTACAGCCTTCATGCCTGTTGGAATTGAATTTGCATCTATCGCAATCATTTTTTTTGCATAGATCTTCAATTCATGATTTAGGATTTCAGCAGAACCTTCTCCATTAAGATTCCAGAAATTATGATTTGTAATATTGGCAATGGTATTTTTGTTAGTTACTATTTCATAATCGATTCGAAATTCATTGTCATCGGTTATGGTAAATAAAACTTTAGTTGTCATGGTTCCTGGGTAACC
>JANMFB010000061.1:0-2476 GCA_031377605.1 Ferruginibacter sp. | reverse complement strand
CTTTTGCATATCTAAAATCTTTTTCTACAACAAAATTTCTTACACCTTTCTCATATAACGATTTTATGAAGCTATTACCGCTCCTACCTTCACCTGCCATTGCAAAAAATAATGAACTGTTTGGTAACAATAGTTTTCTACTATCGGTTAAAAGGGTATCTATAATTGTATCTTCTACATGCTGTAGAAAAGAGCCATTTATTATTTTGGCAATGTCTGAAATGCTGTAGCTCAATGTAAATTTTTATTTTACTAAATTAGTTGTACAATATTATATAACTAATGCAAATTAGTACATCAAATTTAGTTTTGAGTTTAAAAATATAAAAAACACTTTTATTTAAATTTCAATACGATGAATTTTAAAATGTTTAGATTCTACTCATTTCAAGTTATTTAAAATTTTATGCAAAATCATAAATCAGGTAATTATAGTTTGAAAGTTGGATAGTGGTGGCTTGTATTTATTTCGCCATTTTCGGGTTGCGCTATCCAATATAGAAACCTACTTTTGTCTTAAATATTCATACAGTGCATTCGCAGAAAGAAACAGATTTTAATAGAATAGCCGAAGCAATAGATTATATAAAAAATAATTTTATTAAACAGCCAAGCCTAGCAGATGTTGCCAAGCATGTTCATCTAAGCCCTTCTCATTTTCAAAAAATGTTTACAGATTGGGCAGGAGTGAGTCCAAAGAAATTTTTACAATATATTTCTATAAATTATGCAAAATCTATATTGAGAAAAAGAGGAGCTACTTTATTTGATTCTGCTATAGAAACGGGGCTTTCTGGCACAGGTAGATTGTACGATTTGTTCATCAATATAGAAGGGATGACTCCTGGCGAATATAAAAATAAAGGCGAAAATTTATATATAGAATACAGCTATGAAGAAAGTTATTTTGGAAAAACAATTATTGCATCCACTCCAAAAGGTATTTGCCATATTGCTTTTTGTGAAGATGAAACACTGGCTTATGAATTGCTAAAATCAACTTTTTCAAACGCACAATTTAAAAGAGTTGAGAATCTTTATCATAAGCAAGTTTTGAATTTGATTGGTCCTGATGTTGATTCAATTGCAAATTTAAAATTACACATCAAAGGAACGGAGTTTCAATTAAAAGTTTGGGAAACATTACTTACCATTCCCTCTGGAGTTCTGTGTACCTATGGGGAAATTGCAAAAAAAGTAGGAAATTCCAATGCTTCAAGGGCAGTTGGTACAGCTATTGGGCATAACCCAATTGCCTATCTAATTCCTTGCCATAGGGTTATTCAAGCTAGCGGTATTTTTGGAGGGTACATGTGGGGACCAAAAAGAAAAACTGCCATTATTGGATGGGAAGCGGCAAGGTTAAATAATGAGACCATTTAAAAGAAATAAAATTTCTAATTGTATTTTAACAACAAGCACTACTGTTCAAATTGTACTTCATGGTTAATTTTATTACCTTCAATTATATTCAAAGCATTATAAATGAAAAACGAACTTATTCATGAAACTAGTCCCTATTTACTTCAACATGCCCACAATCCTGTTCATTGGCAACCATGGAATGAGGAAACATTAGCACTCGCAAAAAGTTTGGATAAACCAATTTTGGTAAGTATAGGATATGCAGCTTGTCATTGGTGTCATGTAATGGAAAGAGAGAGTTTTGAGAATGAGCAAACAGCTGCTTTGATGAATGAATATTTCATCAACATAAAAATAGATAGAGAGGAAAGGCCAGATGTAGACCACATTTACATGGATGCAGTTCAAGCCATATCTGGAAGTGGAGGATGGCCTCTTAATGTTTTTCTTACACCTGATGGAAACCCTTTTTATGGGGGAACTTATTTTCCTCCTGTAAAAGCACATGGACGTGCCTCTTGGACAGATGTGCTTACTAATATAAGCAATGCTTGGAAGAATAGGAGATCTGAAATGGAGAAGCAAGCAGAAAATTTAGTAACACACTTAAAAAAGTCTAACGATTTTGCACAAATTAAAAGTACCATCAATGTAGATTCAGGTGAAAAATTATTTACAAAAGATGATTGTATAGAAATCACAAAAGCTCTATTATCTAATGCTGATAAAGTAGCAGGCGGTTTTGGAAAAGCTCCAAAATTTCCACAAACATTTTCCATAAATTGTTTGTTGCAAGCAGCGTTGTTTTTAAACGATGAAACTGCATTGGCGCAAGCAGAATTATCACTAAGAAAAATGTATGAGGGAGGTATTTACGATCAACTTGCTGGCGGACTTTGCAGGTACAGTACCGATAATGAATGGCTTGCTCCACATTTTGAGAAAATGCTTTATGACAATGCACTTTTTATTATTGCATTGGGTAATGCTTATTTATTAACCAAAAAAGAAATATACAAAGAGGCGGTTGCTCATATATGTGATTTTCTTTTTGAAGAGATGAAAAACCCAAATGGTGGTTATTATGCTGCTATAGATGCAGATAGTGAAG
>JANMFB010000038.1:0-5574 GCA_031377605.1 Ferruginibacter sp. | reverse complement strand
TATATTATTTACTAGTGAAACATTTTTGCCGAGAAGTAGATTTGTGTTCAGCTTAAAAATATCAATATCATTTGTTACGTTATTGCTGCTATTGTTTGCAGTAAAGCGAACATCGTAGTTAATATTCCATTTTTCATTCACCTTATAGTCTAAGCCACCACTAGCATAATTTGTAGTTGCTTTAAATTTTGTATACGCATCTTGTTTAAATAAAACATTTGTTTGTGTATTAAATCTATTCGATGTAAGACTAAATAAACTTTCTCTATTAGTAAGGTTGTAAGTAAAATAGCTGTTAAGTTTATTATCACTTTTATTTATACTAATTCCAATTGTTTTAGTTGCATAAACTCCTTGAAAATACGAAGCATCTACAGAGCCATTTGTACCAAGCTTAATTCCTTTTTTTAAAACGATATTTACAATGCCGCCACTACTAGCTGCATCGTATTTTGCAGAAGGGCTGCGTAAAATTTCTAGTTTGGAAATGCTATTGGCAGGCAGACTTTTTAAAAGGGTAGTTAAATCTTGCGGGCTCAATTTTACCTCTCGTCCATTTACATATATTATTGCAGGTGTACTACCATTAAGGTATACATTTCCATCTTGGTCTAAAATTAGGCCTGGCGTTTTTTCCAAAACTTCGTAAGCATTGCTACTGCTATTGGCAATAACCTCAGCATCCACAATTGTTTTATCATCTTCTTGCTTTACGAGTGTCTTGGTACTTTTTATTATTACAGCATCTAAATTTTTTGTAATGCTGCTAGCTAAAAAAGTGAAAGTAGTATCTGTTGTGCCTGGTTTTATTTTTTTGAAAATTGGGGTTATACCAATAGCTGTAATTCTTACCAAATAATTATCATTGGCATTAAGTACAAAACTTGTATTTTGTTTCAATATTTTTGAAAACAAAATACTGCTATCATTCACATTTAAAACTTGGGCGGTTACGTTTAGTACTGTTTCTTTGTTTTCTTTTGTAACTACTAAAGTTACATTTATCTTTTGCGCATTGCTTTGAATACTATATATTAAACATAAAATTAACCCTATAATTATCCTCATTTCTGTCTTACTTATGGTTCACAAAAAATTATTTTTTGTGTTTAGATATTAAAAATTTCCCAAAAGTAATTAATGTTTGCTCAAAACAAATAAACCTCGTAATAATACATTTTTTATAGTAAAAACACTATTCTTTTTTATCGTATAATTCCTTTTTATCTACTACTCTAACTTGTTTGCCTTTAGCTAAAAGTTTACTTACTACATCATATGGTCCTGTAATTACTTCTTCGCCTCCTTTCAACCCACTTACAATTTCAATATAATTAATATCTTGAATGCCTGTTTTAACAGACACTTTATTTACTTTATTTGTTGGATCTTTTACAAAAACAACTACTTCAATATCATCTTCTTCTGTTGTAATTGCTGTATTACTTTCTTTATTAGTTGTAGCTGTTATTGATTTGTTACCGGTGCTGTCATTTTTATCTCTGGTTGTAACGGCGTTTATAGGTACGGTAATAATGTTCTGTACCGTTTTTGTTTGTATATCCGCATTTGCACTCATGCCAGGTCTAAAAGGGAAAGTGCCTTTGCCTAATAAATCTGCATAGCTATCTTTTAGTATTCTAATGTAAACTTTATATTGTGTAACATCGGTTGTTGCTGCTCCAAGTTGATTGGCAGCGCCATTATTACTGCTAGCAATTTGGGTTACCAACCCCTTAAATTTTCTGTTGCTATATGCATCTACAGTTACAAGGGCACTATCTCCAACTTTTACTTTTGGTACATCATTTTCGCCTACATCTACCCTTACTTCTATTTTATCCATGTTTGCAATCCGTAGCATTTCCGTACCCACATTAAAACTATTTCCTGCTACTTTTTCTCCCAACTTTACATTTAATAAACTTACAACACCATCGCTAGGTGCTACAATAACTGTTCTTCCGAGATCTTTATCGGCTCTTTGCAAACTTGCCTGAGATGTTTGAACACCTGCTCTTGCACTTTGTACACTAGCTTCTGCACTTCTTATTCCTTGCATGGCAGCATTGTAATTTGCTTGTGCTGTTTTATAATTTGCTTCTGCAATATTAAATTCGCTTTGGCTTATTACTTTATCATTGTATAATTGCCTCTGCATATTGTAGTTTCTTTGTGCTTGCTCTTGTTGTGCCCTTAAAGCTTCAGAAGCTGCTCTTGAATTACTTACTTGTGCTTGTTGAATGTTTACTTGTGCTTGGCTTTGAGCTACACCACTAGCTGCTTGATTTTTTTGGATATTATAAACATCAGCATATATCCTTGCAAGCAATTGCCCACGTTTAACAGTGTCGCCTTCCTTTACAGTAAGCTCTGTAATTTCTCCACTAATATCTGGACTTACTTTTACTTCTACCTCAGGATATACTTTGCCACTAGCATTTACTACTTCAATTATTGTTCTTTTTTGTGCTTTTTCCGCAGTTACTTTTAAGCCTTCTTTTTTACCAAACACTCCAACCTTGGAAAGTACAATAAGTAACACAACTAAAATTGACAGACCAATTAAAATCCATTTTGTTTTCTTGTTCATAATTCAGTATTAAAAATTTAATATTTCAGTTATTTTATAATTTCAATCCTAGTCCTTTGTAAAACTCCAGTACCTTTATCTTAAACACATAATCAAATTGATTTTGCACATATTGCAACTTAGCCCGTAAAAAATTGTTTTGTGTTGTAATTAAATCAAATGTGTTTAACATCCCTATATTAAATCTTTTTGTGGCAAAGTTTAAACTCTGTTCATTTACCTCTACTGACTTTTTGCCCACACTAAATTTTTCATAAGCTATTAATGCAGCAGTATACGCTTGGTAAATATCTTGCTTTAGCTTTTGATTGTCTTGTTCTTTTTGTAGGTTAATGGTTTCTATATTTAATTTACTTCTTTGGTAGATACTTTTTAAAGCGCCACCACTAAAGATGGGAACGCTTAAACTTACGCCTATTGATTGTCTAAAATTGTTATCAATCTGTTTCCCAAAATTAGTATTTTTAAAAACAGGTATTTGTGATTCAAAGGGCGAAGTAACTGTATAATCTACTCCTCCTACATTTACTGACCCTATTGGAAGTATTTTGGTGCTTCTATTTATACTTGCAACAGTTTTCGACTGATTATTATAATTGCTGCCTAAGCTACCAAATCCACCAATTGTTGGATACATGCTAGCTTTTGCTGCGGAAACGTTCTTTTCTGCTGCCCTCAGTTTAAAATCATTAAACTTTTGTTGTGGTAAATTTTTAAGGGCTACTTCATATACAAAATCTGGTTGTAAAGATGCTATAGGCTCAATCGGGATTTTGTCAATCGGTGGTGTTTCTACTTCAAAGGAAGCACCGGCATCTATATTCATAAAAGCTTTCAATGATAAAATAGATTGTGTAGTATTTCCTTTTGTTGTTATATAGTTTAAACTATCCTGTGCAAGTTGTGCCTCTAGCTGTGTGGCATTAAGCTCTGGCAACGCACCTGCGTTTACTAGTTTACGGGTATTAGTAAGTTGTGCTTGTGTTTGTTGTATTTGTAATGTTGCAATATTTTCTTGTTCTTTACTAAGCAATATTTGTAGGTAAGCATTTGCTGCAGACAATGCAATGTCATTTCTTATTTTTTCCGAGGATGCACCTGCAGCCCTTAGTTCCCATTCATTTGCTGCTATTGTATTTCTTTTGCTGTAAAAATTAAAAATATCTGCGCTTGTTTGTAGTTGTAAGCCTGTAGTAAAAAAGGTTTGTGTTATGCGGCTAAAAGTTGTTGGATCTTGGTTATTACCTGAATTTACAGCTGCATTTGTGCTAAAGTTTACATTAGGATATTGAGAAAGTTTACTTTGCTTAAAGGTGATGGCAGCATTTTTTGCTTGCACATCGTTCAACTTAGCACTAATATTGTTTGCCATTGTATATTCTACAATGGTTTTCAGATTCCATTTTGGCTGGGCAAAGCTTTCACTTGTTGCAATAAATGCTATGGCTATGGTTAAAAAAGTTCGCATACACAAAATTATCATTTGTGTACGTAGAAATGAGGTGAATTTTTATGAATGGAAAAAAAATATGGAAACTATGGGTTATTATTACTCATTAATAGCAATTCAGTCATTACTAAATTGTAATCTAGATGTATGAACGGTTTAACCAAAAAATAGTTTAAGATAAATAGGCTTCAATACTATTTTAAAATACTAACAAATAAAGTTCTTCAATCTCCTAAAGTCTTCGTTGTGGGTAGATTGAAATATTGTTTTGAAAAATGACTTCCAAAATTT
The DNA here is from genome assembly GCA_031377605.1 of Ferruginibacter sp. Taxonomy (GTDB): domain Bacteria; phylum Bacteroidota; class Bacteroidia; order Chitinophagales; family Chitinophagaceae; genus Ferruginibacter. Next base: position 1,240 of record JANMFB010000038.1, on the reverse strand, counting down.
TGAAAAAGGACTTGGAACACTTTGCTTTGTTGGCTTATTCATAATTGTTTGTTTTTGGAAGATAAAACTAAGCGCTATTTTAAATTCTTTTTATAGAACATTTTGTAATTCGGTATTAGGCTTTTTTCTTAGCTATTGTAGAATTAATCCTAATAGTATTATTTTTTCTTGTTCTTGATATGAAAAGATAGAGTTGTATATCACAATAAATAACCAATTATCTTTGTATAAAATCTAAATAGCATGTTTGATTTTGGGCGTATTGCAATTAATGAAATTATAACAGTAACTTTTACATTATTTGCTGTAATTGATATGTTGGGTAACGCACCAGTGCTGATTTCCCTAAAGGCCAAAATGGGTGGAAAAATAAATTCCGTACAAGCTACGGTTGCATCGGGCGCTTTAATGATACTTTTTCTATTTATTGGAAGACAGTTTTTAAATGTATTGGGAGTAGATGTAAAATCTTTTGCGGTAGCAGGTAGCATAGTCATTTTTTTATTAGGATTGGAGATGGTGCTTGGGTTAGAATTTTTTAAACCAGATGGTAATGCCAAAAGTGGTAGTGTTGTTCCTATTGCTTTTCCATTGATTGCAGGAAGTGGAACACTTACAACCATTATGTCCCTCAAAGCAAATTACGATGATGTAAATATTTTGTTGGGTATCTTAATCAATTGTGTTGTTATTTTCATTGTTCTCGGCTCCTTAAAATGGATAGAGAGAGCACTTGGGCAAAATGGGTTGATGATAGTTCGTAAATTTTTTGGGGTTATACTTTTAGCTATTGCAGTAAAAATATTTGGGACGAATATTGTGAAATTTGGTAGATAAATTTGCATTTAATGGCCTTGTAGTACAATGGATAGTATTCGAGTTTCCGAAGCTCTAGATCCAAGTTCGATTCTTGGCAAGGCCACTTTTTTAATTGCGAATCCTCAACAGTGATATTGGGGATTTTTGTTTTGGGGGAAGATCCAAACCTCGGCTCGCACGTCTAGTGACTATGGGGGCTCACGCAAAGGGAAGTTCACCAACAGAGGCAGAGCACCATCGGCGGCTAAGCTGTCTCGTATTTTTGAGGGCACTGAAAAAATTCTCTTAGAAAAAGTCGAGTCAATAATCTTGATAGAAAAACAAAATAAGCAACGTTAGAGTAGCTTATTTGATTTTAAAACTTTTAAGTTTAAAAATACAGTAAAGAAAATGGCTAAAACTGATTTAAAGTTTAAGCCAT
>JANMFB010000036.1:0-7991 GCA_031377605.1 Ferruginibacter sp. | reverse complement strand
AAGATTAGCATAAAAAAAATCGAATAAGAAAAAATCATGTTTTTACTTATTCGATTTAAAATTGTTTTACAAAAACAACTACTTTTTCAGTGCCCTCGTACTTTTGAGACAGCCTCTTTCCTTATTTATAGAATTCTCCTTTACCAGCTTTTTATTTACTGCTTCACAATTCTCAGTACTTCTTTATTTGCTAATCTTATAAAGTAAACACGATTCATATAAGGAGACAAATCTATAGAATGTGATTCTGTTTTAATGATGATTTATTTTACTGATCTAACACTTAATTGTTTTAATCTATCATAAATGCACTCTATAAATATTTACCAAAAACTACACGTAAACTGCAAAGCACGAGCTTTGAGAGTTGGTTATACGAAAGGGTTAATATGATATATTATTCTTGTACATTCGTATAAATCTCCATACAACAACTTTCTATGCATACATATATTTCCATACTCAGAGGCATAAATGTAGGCGGTAAGAGAATAATTAAAATGGCGGCGCTAAAAGAGATGTGCGTCAAATTAGGTTTTACAAACATTGCAACATTCATTCAAAGCGGAAATGTTATTTTTCAAGCTAAGAAATTTAATGCTAAAGAATTAAGTATAATAATTTCTACAGCCATTGTAGAAACTTTTGGTTTTGATGTACCTGTAATTGTAATGGAATTAAAAGAACTCCAAAAAATTAAAACAACGAACCCTTTTCTAAAAGATAGCTCAAAAGCCATTGAGTTTTTGCACGTAACATTTTTGTCGGATATACCAATAGCAGAGGAGTTTAATAAAATAAGACAAGGAGATTATAAATCCGTTGAATTTTATATAATTGAAAAAGCAATTTATCTTTATTGCCCAGATGGATATAGCAACAGTAAACTTACCAATGGCTTTTTAGAAAATAAATTAAAAGTTACTGCTACTACCCGAAACTGGAAAACAATCAATGAGCTTATTGCAATTGGTGAATCTTTAAAATAACACATAAAAAACATTTTGAAAGAAAGAAATTTTTTACTTTTCATAAATCCCATTTCGGGTGCTAAAAATAAAGATGCTGCTAGGATAATTGTAGAAAACGAATTACAAAAAAACAATTTTAGATATGAACTTTTACCTACAGAAAAATCTGGTAATTATCCTTACCTGAATAGCAAGATAACTACCGATAAAATTACAGATATTATTATTTGTGGTGGAGATGGTAGTGTAAATCAAATTGGGTCACACTTAATTGGTTTGCCTGTTAATATTGGTATTATTCCTTTGGGCTCGGGCAATGGCTTGGCTTTTACAGCGGGCATATCCTCCGACCCAAAAAAAGCTATGCAAATTATTTTAAATGGAAAATCAAACCACATAGATGCGTTTAGAATAAACGATGCATTTAGTTGTCATCTTATTGGTGTAGGATTTGATGCAGAAATTGCACACCAATTTGCTGTACACCCTAGCCGTGGTGGATCTACCTACGTAAAGCTTGTAATAAAAAATTATTTGAAGGCAAAAACTTATCCTTTCCAAGTAAAAATAGATGATAGAATAATAAATACAGCAGCATTTTTTATATGTGTTGCCAATAGCAACCAATTTGGTAATAAAATAAAAATTGCCCCAAAAGCAAGTATTGGTGATGGCTTATTAGATATTGTAATTGTAAACAAAACAAACAAATTCAACGTTTTTTTTAAAATGATGAAACAATTGTTTTCTGGCACAGTAAAAGTACTGGATGATAAAAGAAGAATTGTACAATATTTTCAAACAAAAAAGCTAAGCATTACTAATCTGGAAAATGCCCCATTACATATAGACGGAGAACCATCTAAAACCAACCAAAACTTTGAAATAGAAATTATAGAAAAAGCCCTCTTGCTATTACAGCCTTACTAATTTTTTACGAGTGAAATTATTTTTTGTACTTCCTTTTGATTAGCATTGCTCCCATATGCAGCTATAACATCTCGTTTTTCTACACTTGTAAGGTGAAAGTTTAAGGCAGCATTTTTATCCTCCTTTACAGACACATACATCAGTAAAGATTTATTTACTTTAAATTTTGAATTTGCAATAAAGTAATTGTATTCATCTGTTTGATAATAGTCTTGCAACTTATAAAAATTATGTTGGAGCATTGTTGCAGGAGATACCATCATGTCAGTAATAGTTTTAGTCTCAAAGGGTGTTTGCCAATTATCATTTAGCCTATCTCTTATTTGAATGATTAAAACACCTCCTGTGTTTTCTGTAATCCATTCTTTAAAATTATCTATAAATCGAAGTGTTGTTTCTTGGCCAAAATTGTCTCTCAATCCAGCATCCATTACATCAATAACTGGTTTGCTTGGCAGCCACACATTCGGTAATACATATGGAAATGTAGCGTTCATTCGCAATGCAGTGAGCAACCTTAAATCAAGCGGGTTTTGTTTATAGAATAATGCACCAAAGTCAACAGCATCGGGGCTTGCTGTACTGTCATTCTGTAGATAAAGGGGCTTCATCATAAAACTAATAGGTTGTGTGCTTATTAGCATTTTTCTTGCATCTGATTTTATTACATTGTTAAAAAATATTAAGGGGATTTTACCTGCCTCTTCATCTGCCTTCAAATCTTTCATTTGAATATTTAACAAACCTTGCGTATTTTCTGCTAATTTGTTTTCAAAAGCATAGCCTCTATCTTTTACATAACTATTATTTCCTACATAAAATTTTTGTGCAGGCGATAAAACATCCCTCGCCATTAGAGAAGTAAAAACAGGGTTTAATAAGTCTTTCGAAATATTTTGAGTATAGGTTTGATTGTAAATATGAAAGTTGATATCCTTCAATTTTTGTCTGTAAAGTTCTCTATAATATGCAGCAGCCAACATCCCACCACTAGCTCCAGTTATCAGAAAAGTCTTTTTCATAAGTTCACCGTTACACAAGCTATCTGTCTTTTGTAAAACATTCATTGTAAAAGCTGCACTTCTCAAACCTCCTCCACTTACATTTATAAAAACCAACAAAGGATTTTCTGTTTTTTGCCTGGCTTTCCAATTATTTAAAATAGCAAGCATATTTTTCTTATCCCTTTCTACGATCTCGCTATTACTTAGTTTTTGAAGTGCAAGTTTATTATAAACAGCATGGCTTTCTTTTTTGCCATATACTAGTCCATATGCTTTGTTTCTGGGATCAATAATCTCTTTTTGATATAATAAATTAAGTAAAAAGAAAAACAATATTACAACTGGCAGGCTCCAACTTTGTAAAAAATAAGTAAGTGCGCCAATTACTGCTACAAGCAATGCAAACACAGTAAGGATACTAGCGGCAGCCGGTATTTGAAAAAATTTAATATCTTGAAAAAAACCAGTTGCAACTACTGTAAAAAACGCAATAACAATTGCTGTAATTGCGGCGAAGTGATAACGCTTAAAAATTGTGTCTAGATAGTCTTGTCTGTAATGTGCTACATTTCTTACTTTTTTTATTCGCAGCCCTGTACTCAAATACCAATTTACCCTTAACCCAAAATATTCATGTTTAGCATCTTTTGTTGAAAACTTATCCTTAAATCTTTCGGGATTTGAAATAATAGGTGCCATCGAAAATTCAATTGTTTTTCGGGCACCAAAAAAATAAACAAATGAAATCAATATCAAAACAAATAGCCCCAGTAATATTCCTACTATTGTTATTAGTACTTCATTTAAACTCATTAGCTCTTTTAAATTGTCAAACTTGTAAAGTTTTATCAAATAAAACAACAATAGAGCAAGTGGCAACAAAAAGTTATTTATACAATATTGTAAAAAAGGGTCGGCTGTTGTAGCAAGAAACTTTAATCTCTTTGCATGTAGAATAAAGGTTGTGATATTCCAACACATTATAAATACGCCAAGCGAAACACCAACAATGAAACCACTAAGTATATTTATTTTACCCAAATATTCAGGTGAAAAAAACAGCGCATCTGCACCAAATGTTTTCATAAAACTACTGGCAAGTGTACTAAAAAGTAGATACCAAAAAATGAGTAGTACTTGATACTTTCTAAAATGCAATACAAATAACTGAATTGGCAATGAGTAATATATATTTTTAAAAAAACTGCTCATGCTTATTGTTATTTATTTACAATATTAAATTTAATGCATTTAAAATTTCTGAGGTTTTAGTAAATCTGTTGTGTTTTTGGTATACAATAGCATAAACATTGTTTGTGTTAAAGCCAATGCAGCCAATAAAAGATGAATAGGTTGAGCTTCTTTAGGAAAATCTAGGTAATAAAGAACTATACCAGCTGTAACACTCGATAAAATAATGAATATTAATCGCTGAAATTGTTTTTTTAAAATAGGGACTTTTCTGCAAATATATGCAGCATAAAAAACAGATATAAGCACAATCCAAGAAAAACTTCTGTGTAGTTTAAATATCCACGGCATATCAGCCAACCATGCACTTCTTTGCTGGTAATCTAGACTTTTAGAGATATCATCTACATACATTCTTACTGCGGTTCCAAAAACACTTTGTATAAAAATTAGTATCAATAATAAAAAAAGCACCCTTCTCACTTTCGTGCCAGTGGTTTTCTTAAATAATTTTTTTGTAACAGACAACGATAATGCAAGTTGTATTTGTGCCAATGCAATTGCAAAAAGCAAATGAACAGAAATACTTAGGTTTGCTAGATTTAGTTTTACAACTATAGCACCAAACAAACCTGTGAGAATAACCAATATTAAAAACGCCAAGGCGAGCCTATAAGATTGCGTTTCCAATTTTCTTTTTTTATACAATAATGCTGCTTGTATTATAGCAAACACTCCTAGCAATGCTCCTAGCAATCTATTGATATATTCTATCCAAGTATGATAGGCATTAAAAGTGTGGTCAATGTCTTGTGCTTTTAAATATTTTTCAAAATCGGGTGGTAATTGAGATTCACTTGTAGGTGGAATCCAAAGTCCAAAACACTTAGGCCAATCCGGACAGCCCATTCCACTTTGTGTAGTTCTTACAACTCCACCAGCTATAATTACAAGAAAAGTAAGTATGAAAGTAGCAAGTACCCATTTTTTTATTCTTCGCATATCTAAAACAATTATTGTAAAATTACGAAAAGCACGTTGTTTTGTTTTGTTTAATTAAATGATATTTGTAAAAATGTTACAATCATATTTAAATATAGACAATGTAGAAGCGGGTATAGACGAGGCAGGTCGGGGTTGTTATGCAGGTCCGGTATATGCTGCTGCAGTTATTTTGCCGCAAGATTTTTATCACCCATTATTAAATGATAGTAAACAGCTATCAGAAAAACAAAGAAATTTACTTCGCCCTATAATAGAAAAAGAAAGTATTTCGTTTGCAATTGGAATTGTAACTAATATAGAAATAGATAAGATTAATATTTTACAAGCATCCTTTAAAGCAATGCATATTGCTATAGACGGCTTAAAGAAAAAACCAAACCATTTACTTATAGATGGAAATAGGTTTAATGCATATAAAAAAATGAACCACACTTGCATTGTAAAGGGCGATAGCAAGTTTGCTTCTATAGCCGCAGCTAGTATTTTAGCAAAAACTTATAGAGATGAGTTTATGTTGACCATTCATAATGATTATAATTATTATGGTTGGAACAGCAATAAAGGTTATGGAACAGCCGTTCATAGAAAAGCAATTGCTGCATTTGGTCTTTGTGAGCATCATCGAAAGAGTTATAAAATTTAACCTACAACAAAAAATAAATCAAATACATTAAACCTTTTCTTTCACTCAAAGTCTGAACTGTATAACAACTTTTTTAAAAATTTTAAATTTATTCCAATGAGAGTTAAAACAATTGTAACTGCGGCTATTATAACTTTTTTTACCGCTAACGTTTATGCACAAACAAGTACAGCAAGACCTGTAAGTACCATAAAAAATGACAGACAAAGAATTAAACAAGGAGTAAACAGCGGAGAACTTAACCGTGCTGAAGCTGCTCGGCTAAAAGTACAAACTGCAAAACTTGCTAAAGAGCGCAGAGAAATCAGATCCGATGGCGTTGTTACAACTGAAGAGCGCAAAGATTACAGACAAGATAAAAAGCAAGTGAGCAGAAGAATTTATCGCCAAAAGCATGATCGCCAAACTAGATAAACCGTAAAATAAATTATAGCTAAAGCCGCCCAGACGCAAAACTGGTGCGGCTTTTTAGTTTAACTTGCCATTTATCCAAAAAAGTGTTTTCTGTATACTATTATACATATTTTTACTAATTAAAAAATACTAATATGAGATTGAAAGAAATAGATAGTATTCCACAAATAAGTAGAGAAGATTTTAAAAAAAATTATTACGATAAAAAAATCCCTGTCATAATAAAAGGCATAGCGAAAGAATGGATTGCTTATAAAAAGTGGAATTGGGATTATTTTATAGAAACTGTAGGAGAAAGTAAAGTGGGCGTTTACGACAATGTAAAGAGTGATTCCTATACTCCAATTAATACTGCCGACGACTATATGAAATTTGGAGATTATTTAAAAAAAGTTAAAGCTGGCCCTTTAAATTTAAGAATTTTTCTTTTTAATATTTTTCACCATGCACCACAGATCGTAAAAGATTTTACTTGGCCAGATTATTTGATGAAGGGGTTTGTAAAAAAATATCCTATGCTTTTTGTAGGTGGCCAAGGGGCAATAACGCATATGCATTTTGATATAGACATGAGCCATATTTTACACACTCAATTTATTGGCAAAAAAAGAGTGCTTCTTTTTCCTCATGAGGAACAACATAAATTATACCGCAAACCATGGGAAGTATTAAGTGTTGCTAACTTTGCGGGCTACTATGAATCATTTGATTACGAAAACTTTCCTGCTGTAAAAAAAGCTGAGGGGTATGAAGTCATAATGGAACATGGAGACACCCTCTTTATGCCCGCTGGTTACTGGCATCACATGGAATACATAGAAGCAGGTTTTGCTATGAGTTTAAGAGCCATGCAAAGCAATATTGGTGGTAAATTAGACGGCCTTTGGAAATTATTTGCCATGAGAAATATAGATACGCTTATGAAAAAAACATTTCCAATTTGGTGGTATAATAGAAAAAAGAAAAAGCTTTACACCTATGCTGAAATGGAGTTAGCGAAATAGCTTTTTACAGTTAACTAGCCAGGTCTATATTTTTATTCTTTTTATTCTCTGAGTATTGAGCTTAAACTATTCCGCAGTATTTAAAAAATCCAACATTGGTTTTGCAGCTTTGTACGTTTCCAAAATATTTTTTACAAAGTTTTTATCTTGTAACGTAATGTCAGATATTTTTTGAATTACTACAAAACTTTTCAATTTTAAAAAACCAATTGCAGGGTTTTCCTCGTCATACCCTTTTGGTGGTCTTTGCAAAGTGTCTTCTCTAGATAAACCTTCAACAAATGTTTCCTTAAATTTTTTTGCTCCTATTATTTTTTTCCACTCTTTAAAATTATAATCAATCTCTTGTCTCACAGCAGCAAGTTTTTTCACTTCCGGATTCCAATACCCCGATCCAATAAAAGCCTCCCCGGGTTCAATGTGAATATAAAAAGCGGCTGATGCTGATTTTTTTCCTCCCTTAGAAATCACCAAAGACATATTACTCTTATACGGAGCTTTGTTTTTAGAAAAACGTACATCTCGGTTTATTCTAAAGACACAATCTTTTGGCTGAAGCTCTGCTATATTTTTATCAAAAGCGCCCACCGTTTTTATTAATTGGGCTGCAATTTCTAATACATTTTCTTTAGCCGCTTCGTATCTTTTTCTATTTACCTCAAACCATTCCCTATTGTTATTTTTCTTAAGGTCTGTAAGAAATTGCATGGTTGCTATTTGTATCATGGCGCTTTTTTGTAGTTACGGGTTCTTTGTATTTTAGGTTTAGGGTTTAAGTTATTTCTGCCGATGAAATTAATTTTATAAAATCATCTTCTGAAATAATATT
>JANMFB010000017.1:0-19534 GCA_031377605.1 Ferruginibacter sp. | reverse complement strand
GTGCAAACCAACGCAGCAGTAATGCAGGTAAACACCGAAAAAACGGTGCAGGCTCTGCAGGCTTTTATTTTTACGCAAAATAAGGCTCATTAAACCAACATATCTTTTATTAGCGCCACTTTACTAAAAACAAAATTGAGCATGTAATAAAAAATGGCAACGCATTAAAGGCTTCTAAATACGTTGGATTATTTTTTAAAATGGTAGTTGTGCATCAGCAACCAATGTTGGGTGTAGTGCATTTTACTGAGGCTGATAATTATCCCAATATTCTTTTGGAGTTATAATCTTTGTTTGCTTGTAAGTAGAAAATGTAAAGTCTGTAGTGTTGCCTGTAATCACAAAGTCGGCTAAACATTCGTCGGCAAGTTCTAAAATCATATTGTCGTCATCATCTGAAATAAGGTCAAGTGTTATAGTCGGAATATACTTTGTCGCTTTTGCTTATATTTCAACAAGTAAAGTTTCGGCACGAATAAAGAAGTCTGGAAATTTTGAAAATTTTGGTCTTGCTAAAACTTCGTAATATTCAGCTAATAACTCTTCCGAAATACAAAGTTGAAATTTCTGCTCAATAAAAAGGTCGTTAATAATGAGATTTGGATAACCCCGTTGAATGAGCGATGAAACAATTATATTCGTATCAATTACGATTTTTTGTATTTTTTCTAACAGCTTTTACTTCATTTGTAATTTCGTCCATTGTCATTTTTGAAATGCCATATTTGTCAGCAAGTTCTAGACATTTGCTTAGGTTTTGGCGGGTCAATTCTTTGCTAACAATGTCAATAAAATCAGTAAAAGTTAACTTGTCTTCCTTCAAACCGAACTTGTTATATTCAATATCCGATATAGAAACATTTATTGTCCTCATAATTTTAATGTTTAACCAAATTTACGAAAAATGTTTCAGATCTTCAAGGTTTTGCGGTCGGTCATTGTATGCTCATGGCAGCCATTGCCTACAACCTAAAGAAACTACTAAAATTTACAACAAGAAAAGAGCAAATCAACGCAGCAGTAATGCAGGCTTTATTTTTACGCAAAAAAAGGCTCATGAAACCAACATATCTTTTATAAGCGCCAAATTACTAAAAACAAAATTGAAAGTCTGATAAAAAGTAGCGACGCTTAAAAGGCTTCTAAATGCGTTGGATTATTTTTTAAAATGGTAGTTGTGCATCAGCCACCGATGTTGTACGAAGCCTTTTTTAATTTGCTCCTAATTCTTTTAATCTATTTTTTGCTTCATCAATTATAGGATTAAGTTGTATTGTTTTTTTATAGAATTTTATTGCTTCGTCTTTTTTATTTAAGGCTAAATAAATATTAGCCAAAGACAGAGAAATTAAATCTCTTTCAGGAAATTCTGTAACATTATTCTCTGCAATTATTCTTGCATCTTCATATCTTTTTAAAGTTAATAGTTTCTCACCTAGATAATACATTTGTACCCAATCTATGTAATAGTGAGCTGTATCAATTTTCATTTCCTTGTAAGCAATTACCGCTTTTTCTGCATTAACTGAAGCAATAATATTTTCCATTTCCTTATGTACAGGCCTTTTTAATACTACAGGCATATTATAGAGTCCTTTCAATAAACTTCTAATAATTCCTGAGTAATCAGTAGTTGCACTATTACATAAAATTACCGCCATACTATTTGTTTCTGGAATTCTAATCATAAAGGCATTAAACCCTTCTGTAGTTCCTAAATGATAGTTTGCTGTAATGCTATCAGCTGGCGTATATCTATAATTTTGATTAAACCAACCATAACCATATCTTGCAGGTCTTATTCCTGGCGTAAACATTTCTTTAGTTAATTCTTTATTCAATAATGTGTTATTCGTAATAGCTAAATGAAATTTAAAAAGGTCTTCAACAGTTGAATAAATGTCTCCTGTTCCCATTGTATTGGATTGGTCTCTAAAATCTGCACTTAAAAAATTACCAAAACCATAATCATAACCCGATGCTCTTTTAGAAACTATTTGCGTGTGCAAATAGGAGCCTGAATTTTCCATTTTTAATTTATTGAAAATTTCATCTTTCATTGCCTGTTCATAAGATTTGCCTGTTACTTTTTCAATAATATATCCCAAAGTAAAATAACCCCAACTGCTGTACATATAACGGGTACCTGGCACAAATGCAAGTGCAGAATCTTGATATATTTTCACATATTCTTCTCTGCTATAGCTTTGCCTGCTAATTCTTGGAAAAAAATCTTTAATAATATCGTAATTGGGTATTCCTGAGGTATGGCTTAGCAGTTGTCTGATAGTAACTTTAGCTGCAGGTTTGTTTTTAAATTCAGGCAAATAATCTTCAATTGTTTTATCTAAACTTACTAACTGCTTTTGTACAAGTATCAGCATTAAAGTGGCAGTAATTGGCTTAGAAACTGAACCAATCATAAATTTTGTATCTGTAGTATTAGGAATATTCCATTCTCTATTGGCTAAACCAAATGCCTCTTTGTAAATTATTTTTCCATTTTCGGCTACCAAAACTGCACCATCAAACATATTATATTTGTGGTAAGTTTTCATTATTTCAGACAGCTTTTCTTTTTTACTCTGTGCAAATAAAGTCAGTCCAAACAAACTGTAAATGATAAATAAAATAACTTTCTTAAAAAACATATTCCTTTGATAATTGAAATGTTTGTGATAAGGTTTGTCTAGTCCTGATTTTAGTTGACTCATTTTTGGTAAAAAGAGAATGGATAATAAATACTTCTTTTACCAATATTTCTTTTGAAAAGAGACTTAATATTTTGAATGATTAAGCCCTTATCTCAAGTGTTTGTTTTTTCCTTATACAAATTTACATCATTTTACGGTTTTGTGTAATTAGTATGAAATTGCCTTTTTAGTTCTCCTTTTAGTTGGTGTGCTATATTTGGTGTGAGCATTCCTACACTTCTATGTGGAAGAACTCATTATTGTTTCAAAAAAATTAATAGAACAAAAACAATACGCCAATAATAATCAAAGATTAGATATTTTAATAAACAAACTTGCTCCAACAAATAATAGTAACCCTCAAAAAATTGCAGTAGCTGTTCAGTGGGTGCTAGCGCTTATTTCTATAGATAGTATTATTTATTTAGAAGCTATTGGAAATTACACGCAACTACATTTTACCGACGGTAAAAAAGGCTAATAAATGTATGCTCATGGCAGCCATTGCCTACAACCTAAAGAAACTACTAAAATTTACAACAAGAAAAGTGCAAACCAACGCAGGTAAACCTGCAGGGTTTATTTTTACACAAAATAAGGCGCATTAAACCAACATATCTTTTATTAGCGCCACTTTACTAAAAACAAAATGAGCATGTAATAAAAAATGGCAACGCTTTAAAGGCTTCTAAATGCGTTGGATTATTTTTTAAAATGGTAGTTGTTTATCAGCCACCAATGTTATACGCATTTTTAGTAATAAAGCTTGAATGTCATATACTGATTCGTTCCCACAATTTCAGCCGACATTATGTAATAACTACTTTTTTCTTCGACTATTTGATATTTGTATTTATCACCAGGCTTACTAAAATATTTCCGACCATAATTGTCACTAATGATAAATTGAATTTCAAATTCGCAATTATTTGTCCAATGGAAACTCAATTTGGAATACGTCCCATCTTTAAATCTGTCAATCCAAAAACCTTTATCAATTGTTAATCGGATAGTATCACCGTCCGAGGATAAGTAGTAATAGTTTTTGTGATTTAAAAAGTTATTGCAGACTTCTATGTCCATTTTAATTTCTGGCTTTCTATCAGTTCTTTGCCAATCACCCTTTTGTATATTGTTTCTATCAATAAGTTCTCCATATTCTTTACACTGTCGCTGAAATCTTATGTCAATCTGGTTTATTTCTTCTTTTTTTAGAGAATCTGCAAAGGTATTTATGTAAGAAAAAAAATGTTTTTTTAAAACGATATTCACTTTCATTGAATCATCTAATGTCGAATTGTCTCTTAATGTCTTGCACATTTCATTTATTAATGAGTCTCTATCTAACTTTGATTGACAAAAGGTTTTTGAACAAAAAAGAATGAAGAGAATTAGTAATCTTATGGTCATTTTGAGGTGTTGTAGTTTTTTGCGTATAACGAAAAAGGCTTGGTGTTGTTGGAGAATTCGAGTTCCTGCCCATAACTGAAGCCCAATAATTGCAATATTGCTGATGTTTTATTCATAACCAAATTTATAACATCAAGCCCGAACTAAAGCACAATAAAGAACAAATGTTAAGGCTATATTCGGCAAGCCCCAATAATGCCAAACCTAATGTTGTGCGTTCGTATTTTTCAAAATTGTTTTTCAAAAGTCTTTCCGTTAAACTTAAATATCTTTCCATCTGCCAGTCCAAAAAGCAAACTGTTATTATTGTCTTTATAAATTGTCCAAATCATTGGGGACGAAAGTTTGTTGTCGATAATATAGTTTGTAACATTCTTATCGTCATATTTCCAAGCTCCTGTATCTCTATCTCCAAACCAAATATTGCCTTCTGAATCTTCTTCAATAGCAAAGACGTGTTCAAGTGTACCTGGTTGTGATTTATCTCCTCTTTTTGTACTTGTTGGATGAATTAAATGATGCTTTTCAGAAAAATTAATGATTGAGTTACCATCCATTAGCAATACACCTATCCCGTTATTTCCTATCCAAATTCGCCCTTTTGAATCTGCTAATACACTTCTGATATGTAAAAGCTCATTATCTTTAAGTTTTAAAGTTTTATGGTCAAAAATAGTTACCATTTTACCATCATAGTTGAATAGTGCTGCATAAGTCGCAATCCAAACTTTACCTTCTTGCTCCTTTGATATGTCAGTTACACCATAAGAATTATCAGGATTTTTAATTTTGGGTTTAGGAAAAATTAAATAGTTCATATTTATTCCATCAAAACGATTTATTCCGTCTTCTTCCCCTGCATAAAACCATAAATCCCCAATGGTTTTATTCCATTCATATTTTGGTTCGTTAGTTTTTGTCGAATAATTAGTAAAAGTTCCTTTCTCATAAACACTTGCTCCTTTTGCAGTTCCAATCCAAATTTTTCCGTTCTTGTCTTCTTGAATTGAACGGATTTGATTGTCGGACAAGCCTTCATTAGTTGTAAAGTATTCAAATGATTTTCCATTATAATAGCTTACGCCTTCATTATGACTTCCAATCCAATAATTGCCTTTACTGTCTTGAAAGATAGCACGTATTCCAGAAATATATTTTAAGGTGTCAGTTTTTGGTGCATTTACCAAATCAGATTTATTAACTTCTTTTTCGGTTGTTTTCTTTTCAACACAAGAAAAGTTCAGTGTCAATGTAAGTAGTAGGTAAATCAATTTTAATTTTTTGTTCATTTCGGGTTTTTCTAATATGCTTTTTTTAGAATTCATACTGCATAATTAATTTGATTTATGTAAAAAAAAAATAAAAGGAGATGGCGGCCAAGTTTTATTTAAAAATGATACTTTGCTAGGTGTAGCTAGACGAAGAAAGAATGAATTAATTGAAATGCCAATAAATATTGCTCCTAAAAGTTTAGGAGGATTATTTGTTTGTCTCAATTGTATATATTTATTTTAATTTAAAATCTTGGTAAAACAAAAGTTTTAGAAATATAAGTATATAAAAGTTTTACTTTTGCACACATGAGCAAACCTACACTCAATACCTGTCTTTCGCCTGGTCTATTACACTTATACGATGTAAGCAGCAGTATTGTAGTTATTATAGATGTACTTCGGGCTACATCTACCATTGCCACTGCACTACACAATGGCGCCAAAGAAATTATTCCAGTAGATAGTGTTCCAGATTGTATCAGAATAGGCAAAGAAATTAGCGCCATTACAGCCGGCGAAAGAGATGGACAAATTGCTGAAGGACTACAACATGGTAATTCACCCTTTGAATATAGTAACGAATTTATTGGTGGGAAAACATTGGTTCTTACTACAACAAACGGAACAAAATTATTGCACATGGCCCATGCTCGTGGAGCTAAGGAAATAATCACAGGCTCTTTCCCTAATATCTCTAAAGTTGTAGCATATTTATTAGAAAAAAATACAAACATAATTCTTGCTTGTGCTGCCTGGAAAGATAAAGTGAATATAGAAGACACCCTTTTTGCTGGGGCAGTTACTAGTAGAATAAAAGAGCATTTTGAGGTACAATGCGACTCCACACAAATGGCAGAAAGTATGTTCTTGCATGCAAAAAATGATTTGTATGAATTTATGAAAGAGCGCAATGCCACTCATTATCACCGTTTGACAAAATATCATTTAGAAAAAGATATACGCTATTGCCTTACAGAAGATGGTGCACCTGCATTACCTATGTATGTAAATGGGAAATTGATAAATGCTGTTTAACAAACAAAATTACTTTTGCATGCGTATATATTTTTTGACAATAGCTTTCCTAACAAATTATATTTTTACCAACGCACAAAACAACTTTGTTACTACAAAAGGGCATCAATTTTTTATTGAAAAAAATTCTTATAATTTTATTGGGGCAAATTATTGGTACGGAGGTTTATTGGCTTTACAAAAAGATAAACGCCGGGGCAAACAAAGACTCATTACTGAATTAAACTTTTTACAAAAACAAGGCGTTAATAATTTACGAGTATTGGTTGGTGCCGAAGGTGTAGGTGAAATTAGTGGCGTAAAAAGAGTAAGACCTGCCTTACAACCTACCAAAGGTAATTTTGACGAGAAAATTTTAGAAAGCCTAGATTTTTTATTACTCGAAATGAGCAAACGAAAAATGGTTGCCATACTCTATTTAAGTAATAATTGGGAATGGAGTGGTGGCTTTATGCAATACCTCAATTGGAATGGACTCATGGTAGACTCAATCTTAAAAAGAAAATTAACTTGGGAAGAACAACGAGATTATACAAGTAAATTTTACAATTGTGAAAATTGTAAACAAGATTATGAAAAACAATTACGATATATTTTAGCCCATACAAATATTTATAGCAAAATAAAATACACCGATGAACCCGCAATTATGAGCTGGGAAATAGCAAACGAGCCAAGACCAATGCGACCCACTGCAATAGATGCATATAAAAAATGGATTTTAGAAACTGGAACTTTGATAAAATCTATTGATAAAAATCATTTGGTAACTATTGGCTTGGAAGGATCGATAGGCACCGAACAATCAGATGAATTGTTTAAAGAAATAAATACACCAAAAGTTTTTGATTATTTAACGATACATATTTGGCCAAAAAATTGGGGTTGGTTTAGCGATACAACAATTACAACTAGTTTACCCACGATTATAAAAAAGTCGCAAGATTATATCCTTAGCCAAGAAAAGATAGCTTTAGCCTTAAATAAACCTTTGGTCATTGAAGAATTTGGTTTACCACGAGATAAACATTCCTTTGCTGTAACTAGTACAACTAACGCAAGAGATATTTATTACGAAGTAATATTTGATGCATTGCTTAGAAGCAAAAAAGCCAACTCTTCTATTGCTGGTGCAAATTTTTGGGCTTATGCCGGCATTGCTAAACCTTTACAGAATCAATTATTTTGGAAATATGGCGATGATTTTATGGGTGACCCACCACAAGAGGAACAAGGGCTGAATGCAGTATTTAATACTGATATAAGTACTTGGAAAATAATAACCACATATTTAAAAAAGTTAAGAAAATAAGTACCAACTTCTAAAGTAAATCTTCCCAATAATTATTATTTACAATTTCTTTTAGCTTTTCGCTAAAATAAACGTTTTCCACCTTGCCACTCCCTTTTTCCTCCGTATCTTGCGGAATGCATTTAGGCACATTGTTAAATGCAGATAGCAAATAAATTTTATCGAATCTAAATATCTTTTGTTTTGGCATTACCACATTTAATAAAACACGTCTACAATAATGGAACAGATGACGTAATAAGAAGGGGCAAGAAAATTCTTTCGCTTAACTATGTAGAACTCATAGAGCATGATGAGCTTATGAGCAATATTGTTTTTAGAGTAAAGGATGATGTGTACAATACTTTTTACAAAGTTTATATAAACAAATATACAGATGCAAAGGCAATGAATTTGCGTTGCACTTGCCCGTATAATATTGGAGATATCTGCCGCCACGAAGCAGGAGCATTATTGCGTTTACAAGATATGGTTGATAAAAACTTGTTGCATAGCAGTGCTATACAATACAATCAAATGCATACGGTAGCCAAAATGAAAAATATAGATCTGAAGATGATAAAAATGTTGTCATCTCAAGCAGTTTACCATGAGGCAGAAGAATTAATGAAAATAGCTAAAGCTACAATTATAAAAGCTGCTGACGAAAGAGTAGAAGCAGTGCTCATAGTTAACGGAGAAAAGTATCCCCTTGTTATTCAAAAAAATGATGAACGAAATTTTGACACTTCTTGTATGTGCAGCGAGAGTATGCATCCATTATGCGAGCATAAAGTATTATTATTTGTACAACTTTTACAAGCCTATGGCTCAGAATATTTCAACACCATAAAAAATACTGATAAAGAGAAAAATAAATTGCTACAAATTTATGGTTATAGTTTGGCAGATGACTTAACAGGGAAGTTTGAATTTACTATGAAGGACAACAAGGCTTTCTTAAAAGTATTAGATCCAAATATAAAAAGAGTTGTAGCAATTACACCTTCTTCGCCTTCACCTGTAACTGCAAATACATACTCGCAAGGTTATAGGATGCCCTCTAATTTTGTTCCAATAAAAAAAGAACCAGTATTAGAAAAGATTGCAAAACCTAAAACAGCAATGCGCCTGGGTTTAGTAATTAATTTTAATGCAAAAAATTATCCGGGGTTTGTAGTGGAAGCCATACAAGGTGAAGTAGATGAAGACAATAAAAAGTTCTTAGGCAAAACAGAAAAAATAGACCTTACAAAATTTGTTAACATTGACGACTTTTCTGAGGATGATAAAATGTTGTTTCAGCAAGTAAGAAAATTACAAGAAAATGAAATAAATAAATACCTAAATCGCAATTCTCCTTTTAGTGGCATTTGGGAAAATATTATTCAAACTGATGGTAATGATTTGCCTGATGAAACAAAGGCACTCATTATAGAATACTTGCATCCAAAACTAAAAAAAATATTTGAAGAGCAATCTCATAACCCATTTATTTTTATTTTGCCGTTTGCAAAAAAATTAAAAACTGCAAACATGCAGGAGATTGAAGTTAGTAACAATTTACTTTCTCCAGTTTTTACTGTAAACCCTACAAATAAGGGGTTTGAGCTTTCTTGTATTGTGAAAATAGATGGTAAAACATTGTCATTTTCTGAAAATACGGCAAGCAGTAGCCTTGTTTTTATGTATGAAGATGTATTGTACACTTGGCAGAAAACCGAAGATGTAATGCAGGCTGAAAAATTTGTAAGAGAGGGAAATATTTCAATTACTAAAAAAGACTGGGCAGAAAAATTAAAAACAATCATACTACCACTCACAAAGGAATATGAAGTAACGTTTGATAAATCTTTGGTGAAAGTAGTTTCAGTTACAGCCCCAGAAATAAGATTGATGTTACAAGAGCGAGGGGATTATCTTGTTTTTCAACCAGTATTTTCTTACAAAGGTTTTGAAACTAGGCCAACAGATAAAGAAACAATTACTATACCTGATGGTGATAAGATTTTACAGATACAACGGAATACGGAAGCAGAAGATGCTTTCTTAAAAAAATTAGAAAATTTGCATTCAGGCTTTACTATAAAACCAGAATCTAAAAGCCTTGTGCTTAAAGGTGCTGAAGTACTTCGTAATAATTGGTTCTTTCTTTTTGTAGATGCTATGAAAGAAATGAAAATCCCTGTTTATGGTTTTGAAGCTTTGAAAAATTTTAGATTTAATACAGCAAAGCCAAGCACGCATATACATGTAAGTAGCGGGCAAGATTGGTTTGATGCAAAAGTAGAAATTGAATTTGGTGAGCAACGTGTGGGTATTGCGGATATTAAAAGAGCACTAGCAGAAAAACGTTCATTTGTACAACTTACTGATGGCACATTAGGTATATTACCAGACGAATGGTTGAAAAAATATTCTTTGCTCTTTAAAGTAGGTGATGGAAGAACCGATAAGCTTAGGCTAAGTAAATATCACATGAGCATTATCGATGACCTATATGAAAACAGAAACGAAGAGGAAATGAGTTTTGCCCTAGATGAAAAATATGAACGTCTAAAAGAATATAAAAACATTCCAGAAATAGAGGCTCCACATCAATTAGAACCAATATTGCGCCCTTACCAATTAGCAGGTTATCGTTGGTTAAATTATTTAAATGATGTAGGTTGGGGTGGTATTTTGGCAGATGATATGGGTCTTGGTAAAACGGTACAAGCACTTACAATGCTAGATTATTATAAAACACAAAACGAAGGTCTCATTGCCATAGTAATTTGCCCTACTACGCTTATTTTCAACTGGCAAAATGAAATAAAGAAATTTACACCTTCGCTTACAGCCCATGTACATCACGGTAGTGCTCGTAGTAGGAATGCCGAAGAATTAAAGAACGCAAATATTATCATTACAACTTATGGCACGCTTCGTAGTGATATTCAATTGTTACTAAAAATAAAATTTGATTATGTTGTATTAGATGAGAGTCAAGCAATAAAGAACCCATCATCTAAAGTTACAAAGGCAGCATCTTTGCTAAATGCAGTGAACAGGGTTTGTATGAGTGGTACACCGTTACAAAATAATACATTTGATATTTTTGCACAAATGAATTTCTTAAACCCTGGCTTGCTTGGTACAATGGAGTTTTTTAGAAATGAATTTGCAACGCCTATCGATAAGTTTGGAGAGCAGGAGCCAAAAGAGCATTTAAGAAAATTATTGTACCCATTTATTTTGCGTAGAACGAAAGAGCAAGTAGCCAAAGATTTACCGGAGAAAACAGAACAAATACTATTTTGCGAAATGGAGAAAGAACAGCGTAAAATTTATGATGCATACCGCAATAGTTACAGAGATAAAATTCTTGGCACTATAGATGAGCAAGGCATAGGCAAATCACAACTTACTATTTTGCAAGGATTGATGAAACTTAGGCAAATTTGCGATAGTCCAGCTATATTAAAAGAAGATGAGAAATTTCCAAATCACTCGGTAAAGCTTGATGAACTTACAAGAGAAATTACAGAAAATATTGGCGACCATAAAGCGTTGGTGTTTTCACAATTTTTAGGAATGCTTGCACTCATCAAACAAAAACTGATAGAAAATAATATTCCATTCGAATATTTTGATGGAAGTACTACAGCTGTAGATAGAGAGAAAGCTATACAGAATTTTCAAAATAATGATGAATGTAGAGTATTTTTAATTTCATTAAAGGCCGGTGGAGTGGGATTAAACCTTACAGCGGCCGACTATGTATATATTGTAGATCCTTGGTGGAACCCAGCAGTAGAGCAACAAGCAATAGATAGAACGCATCGAATTGGGCAAACAAAAAATATTTTTGCTTACCGCATGATTTGTATTGATACGATAGAAGATAAAATTTTACAATTACAAGAACGAAAAAAAATATTAGCAAAAGAATTAATAGCAGACGATGCAAATTTTGTAAAAGCATTAAGTAAGCAAGATGTAGAGTATTTATTTTCTTAGGAGAGATTTCATAGAAAGAGGAAAGCTGAATTTTATTTTATCCTGCATCTTTGCGAAAACTTTGCGCCTTTGTATGAAAACTAAAAATTACCATGAAAAATATTTATGTAATTAGCGGTCTTGGTGCAGACGAAAGGGTATTTTACAAAACTGATTTCGGCAACAACAATGTAACTCACATTAAATGGTTAAAGCCGAATAAAAATGAGGCTATAGAAGCTTATGCGTTGAGACTATGTGCATACATTACTGACAAAAATCCAATTTTGGTTGGATTATCTTTTGGAGGTATGATGGCAATGGAAGTAGCAAAACATATCGCTACAGAAAAAATAATTTTAATCTCCTCTTCAAAAACTAAAAATGAATTACCCAAGCTTTATAGAACGGCAGGTAAACTACATTTAAATAAAATTATCCCAGCCTATTTTTTAAAAAATGCAAATGTATTTACCAACTGGGCTTTTAGCAATAGAACAAAAGCAGATAAAAAAATGCTTTCTATAATGATGAAGGAAACAGATATAGAATTTATTACTTGGGCTATTGATAAAATACTACATTGGCAAAATGAAACCATACATCAAAATCTTGTACACATACATGGAACGAATGATAGAATTTTACCCTACAAAAACATCGGGAATAGCATTACAATACCAGCAGGTACACATTTGATGTTGGTAACAAAAGCGGGTGAGGTAAATAAACATTTAAAAGGGATTATAGAAAGTATATAGTTTCAACGATTATTAAGACCCCTAAGTTTGGTCTCCCAAAGAAAAATTTCAATTATTTCTCAAACAAAGGTTTTAATTATTTGTGATTGAAAATTTTTCTACCAATTATTTCTTAATTTCAATTACAAAATAAACACTATGCGCCATATCTTTTTTTTCTTTTTTATAATAATGAATTTTTCAGTAATTGCTCAAACCAAAACTGATACAATAAAATTAATCCAAAAAACTACAGCGTTATACGACTTAGCATTTAGCGATGCAGAAGCTGATTCAATGATTGACAATATTAAAGAGTACAGCTTGCTATACAAGCAAATGCACCAGACTTTGCCTACAAACGATATACCATTTCCGTTTGCTTTTAATCCTGCTCCTTCAGGCACAAAAATTTCCACAAAAAAAGTAGATATAAAATGGGATTTGCCATTAAATACCAGGGTACCAGTAAATAAAAACGAGTTAGCTTTTTATTCTATTTCGCAATTGGCGGCCTTAATAAAAACCAAAAAAATTACTTCAGTTGAACTTACAAAGTTTTTTATAGGAAGATTAAAAAAATGGGGCGATACTTTACAATCTGTAATTACCATAACAGAAGACTTAGCAATGCAGCAGGCAAAACTAGCAGATGAGGAAATAAAAGTTGGAAAGTATCGCGGCCCATTACATGGCATACCGTATGGGCTAAAAGATTTATTTGCAGTAAAAGGGTATAAAACAACTTGGGGCAGCACTCCCTACAAAGACCAAGTATTAAATGTAGATGCTTATGTGTACACTCAATTAAAAAATGCAGGAGCTGTGCTTTGTGCCAAACTTTCTTTGGGTGCATTGGCTTACAATAACAAATGGTTTGGTGGCGAAACAAAAAATCCATGGAATTTGCAACAAGGCTCTAGTGGCTCATCTGCAGGTTCTGCATCATCAGTTGTAGCTGGTCTATTACCTTTCACAATTGGTACCGAAACGTTAGGTTCCATTGTGTCGCCAAGCTCTCGATGTGGAGCAACAGGCTTGCGTCCTACATTTGGAACAGTAAGTCGATATGGAGCAATGGTACTTTGTTGGAGTTTAGATAAAGTAGGTCCAATATGCAGAAGTGCGGAAGATGATGCCATTGTGTATGCATACATAAATGGTACCGATAACAATGATGCTTCTGCCATACAACATACATTTAACTATACAAGCAAATCAGATTTTAAAAAATTACGTGTTGCTTATGCAGAAAATTTATTTGCAAGATTAAATAAGAATGCACCTGAGTGGAAAGTATTAGAAACTTACAAAAACTTAGGTGCAAATATTCAATCGTTTAATTTTCCTGATTCTGCCATGTATCCGAACGGTTATGTTAGTTTAATTTTAGATGCAGAAAGTGCGGCAGCTTTTGATGCATTAACCCGTACAAATAGAGATGATTTAGTTGAGCGTCAAGATAAAGATTTTTGGCCTAATACATTTCGTTCTGCTCGTACAATACCCGCTGTGGAGTATATAAATGCCAATCGCTACCGTTATAATTTATGTGTTGCAATGAATCAATTAATGAGCAAGTATGATGTTGTAATTGTACCAACATTTGCAGGAAGACAATTATCAATAACTAATTTAACAGGTCACCCTGTGGTGTGTATGCCTATAGGTTTTAATGCAGGAGGTTCGCCACTTAGTATTACACTCATCGGAAATTTATATGATGAGGCTACTATTTTATCTGCCGCTAAAGCTTATCAAGATAAAACAGATTTTAATAAAAAACATCCTGCGAAGTTTTTGGAATAAGTATGTAAATGATGGTCCGCCATCTTAGAATTTTTTTTTAAAATAAATAGTGAATTAGTACAATATTGGCTTAACTAAAGCCTCCTTGTCTCATGGCAATTTTGTGTACCCTATTTTTAGGTAGTTGTAATATTACTTCGTTAACATTTACCATTTCAATTTTTTACAATATCTTCTTCGTAATTTGTTGCTTAAAACTTATACTTTGAAACAGTTTACTTTCCTTTTATCATTCCTAATACCTGTATTTGCATTTAGCCAAACTCTAGAGCAAATGAACAAAAAACGTATTACACTACCTAATGGGTGGAGTCTTACGCCTGCAGGTAAAAGTTTGCCACTTGGAGATTTACCACTAAATATTACTGTGAGCAAAACGGGGAAATATATGGTTGTAACAAACAATGGCCAAAGCACACAAACAATTCAATTGATTGATGCTAAAAAGGAAATAGAATTAGACAAAGTGAAAATTCCAAAATCGTGGTATGGTTTAAAATTTACAGCAGATGAAACAAAGCTGTATGCAAGTGGGGGAAACGACAGTTGGATATTACAATACAGCATCATCAATCAAAAATTAATATGTACAGATACTTTTAAATTAAGTACAAATAAGAAAGAAATCATTTCTCCAGCAGGGTTAGAAATAGACGAACAAAGTAATATTCTATACACTGTAACCAAAGAAAACAACAGTTTGTATGAAATAGACTTGAAAAGTAAGGCAATAATATCAAAGACTAAACTTGATGGAGAAGGCTACACCTGTTTACTTTCGATAGATAAAAAAATATTGTACATAAGCTGCTGGGGCTGCGATAAAATTTTATGCTTTGATACAAAAATAAAAAAAATTACCAATACAATTTTAGTGGGCGATAATCCCAATGAAATAATATTAGACAAAAAAGGTAAATATCTTTTTGTAGCAAATGCAAATGACAACAGTGTTTCTATTATAACTACAGCAGATAATAAAGTAATAGAAACTTTAAATGCCGCTCTTTATCCAAATGCACCAAGCGGAAGCACTACTAACGGTCTAGCTTTAAGTACCGATGAAAAAACTTTATATATAGCCAATGCAGATAACAATTGCTTATCTGTTTTTAACGTAAGTGAAAAAGGGGAAAGTTTTTCAAATGGTTTTATACCTGTAGGTTGGTATCCTACCAATGTAAAAATAGTAAATAAAAAAATATTTGTTAGCAATGGAAAAGGTTTCTCTTCTATGGCAAACCCTTATGGGCCAAATCCGTTTCGTAAAAGAGAATCTGTTGTTTACCAACAAGGTGATACATCAAAACCAATAGGTGTGCAATATATTGGAGGATTATTTACAGGTAGTATGAGTATTATCAATACGCCAAATGAAAAACAATTATCAGATTTTTCTAAAGCAGTTTATGCAAATACCCCATACAATAAAACAAAAGAAACGGATGCTGAAGGATTATCAGGAAACCCTATCCCTATGAAGGTAGGAAGCCCTTCTCCTATCAAACATGTTTTTTATGTAGTAAAAGAAAACAGAACGTACGATCAAGTACTAGGCGATATTACAAAAGGAAATGGCGACACAAGTTTGTGTTTATTTGGCGAAAAAATAACACCAAATCAACATAAATTGGCAAATAACTTTGTGCTCCTCGATAATTTTTATGTAGATGCAGAAGTGAGTGCAGATGGACATAATTGGAGCATGGGTGGCTATGCTACAGATTACTTAGAAAAGACTTGGCCTACAAATTACGGTGGACGTGGTGGCCGCTACGATGCAGAAGGAAACAGGGCTGTAGCAAATAATAAAAATGGCTTTATTTGGGATCTATGCAAAAGAAATAATGTGAGTTATAGAACCTATGGCGAATTTGCAGATAATGGAAAACCAAATATTCCTTCGTTAAAAAATAATATGTGCAATTATTTTGAAGGATACAATACTTCCGTTTGGGATACCACAAGATTTACCCAATGGAAAAGAGATTTTGATTCACTGATAGCGATAAACGCAGTGCCCCAATTTAATTCCGTTCGTTTTGGAAATGACCATACAGAGGGGCTTCGCAAAAACAGACCTACACCACAAGTATTTCTTGCAGATAATGATTATGCGGTAGGTATGTTCATTGAACACTTAAGTAAATCTGCTATATGGAAAGAAACGGTAGTGTTTATTTTAGAAGATGATGCACAAAACGGTGCAGACCATGTGGATGCACATAGAAGTACCGCTTATGTAGCGGGTGGATTTGTAAAAAGAAATTATGTTGACCATACAATGTACTCCACAACATCGATGCTACGAACTATGGAATTAATACTTGGCATGCCACCAATGACACAATACGATGCAGCTGCAACACCAATGTGGCGCTGCTTTACAAATACCGCTGACGCAAATGTATTTACCGCTATAAAGCCAAATATTGATTTAAATGAAAAAACTACAGCCTCCAACAAATGGCAAGAAATGTCCGAAAAGTTTAATTTGGCTGTAGAAGACGCAGCGCCAGATAAAGAACTGAATGAAGTGATTTGGTATGCTGTAAAAGGCGAAAGCGTTCCTTACCCCGGACCAAAACGTGCAGCCTTTGTAAGGTTAAAAAAAGAGGAAGATGATTAAATAACACTTACAAATTTTTTATTCACAAAATAAAAAAAGCGTGGAAAAGCACGTTAAATAATTTTAAACAAATATATCCTAGCAAAAAATGAATTAACTTACTCAACATTATAAAACCTACAAACAGCATCATATGGAGCAACAGCATGTATGGAGAAAATTGAATGGTAATATTATTAATGGAGATATTGAAGATGAAGTAAGAAAAACAGTATTGCGTGAAAAAGAAGATGGCAATGAATTAAAAGTGTGTATAGGGACTGACAGCCAAGTAAAAGGAAAAGAGACAGACTTTGCTACTGTTATAGTTTTTATTAGAAAAGGTAAAGGTGGTTTTATGTATATACGCAATGAGGTTACTACCCAAAAAATGTATATCAAAGAAAGGATGCTATTAGAAGTTTCAAAAAGTATAGAAGTAGCCTATGCACTCTGCAATATTTTTACGATGTACAATGTAGATATGGAAGTACACGCAGATATAAATACCAACCCTAGTTTTAAAAGTAACGATGCACTAAAAGAAGCCATGGGGTATATACAAGGCATGGGCTTTGCATTTAAAGCTAAGCCTGAAGCATTTGCTAGTAGTAGCTGTGCGAATAAGGTGGTGCAGTAAAGTAAGTATAAGTAAAATTTCTCTTTAGTTATTATTGTGTTTATAAAAACTTTGTATTCTCCTTTAACCAAAGAATAATATCGTCGAATTTTAGTGCGCCAGTAGAAATATCAATTATGAATTGATAAGTTTCTTCCTTTGTAGCGTTTAGCTTTAGCTTTTATTCAATCAAAAGAGTAATCATCGCAAGAAATCCAGTTCGTTTATTGCCATCAATAAAAAAATGGTTTGTAATTAAACTTTCACTTAAAGATACAACTTTATTTAACTCATCTGGATAAAGATAATCTCCTTCGAAAGTTTGAAATGGTTAAGCAATTGCAGATTCTAGTAGGTTAATGTCTCTAATTCCGAATGCACCGCCAAAGTCTTGTATAGACTTTTCATGTAAGTTTAAAACATCCTCAATTAAAATCATTGTGCAAAATTTTTGAATATTTCGCTATATTCCAAAGCTATACTTTCATAATGCTGTGATAAATATAAATTTTCTATTTCCATGAAATTTTTATCACTCAACTCCGACAGATGTTTTAATATCTTTTCAATAGCATTTTCAGACTCTAATTTAGATATCTCATTAATTGCCTTTAATTTCATTTCTGCTATACTCGTTCTACTAAATTTAATAATATAAAATTACTATTTTATTTTCATTGCGTAGCTTTGTAACAATTTTAAAATTATGCAAAAACTAGCAAACTATATTAGTGGTAATTGGGTTTTAGGCGATGGCGATGGCACTGCGCTTTCCAATGCTGTAAACGGAAATATCATAACACATGCAACTTCTCAAGGTTTAGATTTTGAAGCTGCATTTAAATATGCCAGAGAAAGAGGAAACATTGCATTGCGCAATATGACCTTTCAGCAAAGAGGAAGAATGCTACGAGCACTTGCGTTGCACCTTATGAAGCATAAAGAAACTTTTTATGCAATCAGCTATCAAACAGGTGCAACAAGGGTAGATAGTTGGATAGATATAGAAGGTGGTATTGGAAATTTATTTAGCAATGCTACACTGAGAAGAAAATTACCAGATGAAACTTTTTGCCTTGATGGCGACCCAATAAATCTTTCTAAAGAAAACACTTTTATGGGTCATCATATTTTAGTACCCAAAGAAGGGGTAGCTGTTCATATAAATGCGTACAACTTCCCTGTGTGGGGCATGTTAGAAAAAATTGCTTGTAATTTAATGGCGGGAATGCCGGCCATTGTAAAACCAGCAACGGTTACTTCTTTTCTAACCGAAGCGGTAGTTAGAGAAATTATTGCTTCGGGTCTTTTGCCCCAAGGCTCACTGCAACTCATTTGTGGTAGTGCAGGCAATATGTTGGATTTT
The DNA here is from genome assembly GCA_031377605.1 of Ferruginibacter sp. GTDB lineage: Bacteria > Bacteroidota > Bacteroidia > Chitinophagales > Chitinophagaceae > Ferruginibacter. The sequence goes on along the minus strand of JANMFB010000017.1, from coordinate 708 downwards.
GTTACATCGCAAGATGTAGTTACGTTTACCGGTTCCGCATACACAGGTGCAAAATTAAAATCGCATCCAAGAATTTTAGCAGAAAGTGTTCCATTTAATATGGAAGCAGACTCACTTAATTGCATAGTGCTTGGTACAGATGTAGAACCAAACATGCCTGAGTGGGATATTTTTATAAAAGAAATAAGAAAAGAAATGACGGTGAAGGCCGGGCAGAAATGTACAGGCATTCGTAGAATATTTGTTCCCGAGAATAAAATGGAAGATGTTGCTATCGCAATTAAAAAAGCATTGGAAACTACTGCTATTGGTAACCCATTAAATGAAAAAGTACGTATGGGTTCACTTGCAGGGCAAGAGCAAAGGAATGATGTACGTAGTCAAGTACAAAAAATATTAGCCTCTTCACAAATAATTTATGGATCACTAGATAGTGTTTCATTGATAGATGCGGATGATAAAGCAGGGGCTTTTATAAGTCCAATCTTAATGCAGAACAACAATCCATTTATAAGCGAAGAACCACACAATATTGAAGCATTTGGACCCGTGAGTACCATTATGCCATATAAAGATATTTATGATGCAGTTGCATTGAGCAAAAAAGGAAAAGGAAGTTTGTGTTCATCCATTGTAACTGCAAATGCTAGCATTGCTAAACAATATGTGATTGGTGCAGCTACACATCATGGAAGAATATTGGTACTG
>JANMFB010000387.1:0-10855 GCA_031377605.1 Ferruginibacter sp. | reverse complement strand
GATTATAACAATTTAGAAATAATTGTAAATGATGATAGTACTAACGATGAAACCCAAAAAATACTCATTGATTTTCAAAGTGAAAATAGGTTTTCCTATTATAAAACGGAAACCAATATTGGTAGAGTTGCAAATTATAAAAAGTTATTGTACGAGTATGCATCAGGCGATTGGGTTGTAATGCTCGACGGGGATGATTATTATATTGATAGTAGTTATATTAGTAATGCAATTGATCTCATAAATAAGAATGAGAAAATAATATTAGTAGGTGCAGGTATTGTAATTAAAAATGAAAAGGAAGATACTAGTTACTCTTATAATTTGGGAACCCAGACAGTTGTTTTTGATGGTAAGGAAGTATTTACCAAATATAAAAAAATCCCAAACCACCAAACAGATATTTATAACAGAAAAGTTGCTATGGCACTAGACTTTTACAGACATCCTTCAATGGGGGCCGATTCTGAATCTTTATACCGTCTTTGCCTTAGAGGTTCTGTAGGATATATAGCCAAAGATGTGGCAGTTTGGCGAGTACATGAGGATAATACCACTTATAAAAGAAACCTCAAAAGTCAAATAAAAGAGGTTGATTTTGTTGATAGTATTTATAATGATGCATTAGCGTTTATTCCAAAAGCTGATCTTTTTGAATGGAAAAATGTAATGAAGAATTATGTCGCCAATCATCTTTTAGAAATTGCAATAAAGCAAAGACAAACCAGTAGTGTATGGTTTTTATTGTTTAAATATTTTAAACAATTTGGCACTAAAATATCTTTGGTATATTTATTAAAATATTATGGTTTACTAAAGTCTCCTGTGAAATAGAATGAAAAGTCTAGTATTAAAAATAGCACGAAAAATTTATTTGATTGGTAAAGCATCATATGAAAAATCAGTAATCAATTCATTTTATGGAAAAGGTTTAATTGATTCATCTGTTAGATTTTCCCTTTCAGCAGATTTGCAAAATTTGAGTAAGAATAAAAGTGCCATTTCTATTGGCAAACAATCTAATATAGAAGGCTTAATATTAGTTTATCCTTATGGCGGTAAAATTCAAATCGGTGATTTTTGTTCATTAAGTCTAAATTCCCGATTAATTTCTACAGAGAATATAACCATTGGTAATAGAGTTTTAATTGCCCATAATGTTAATATTATTGATAATAATTCACACCCGATAGATGCTGAATTGCGCCATCAAGATTTTATAGAAAGTTATTCGGTAGGTATGCAACCACATGATTTAAATGCAGCGCCAATAAAAATTGAAGATGATGTTTGGATAGGACATAATACGACAATACTTAAGGGAGTAACAATAGGTAGAGGAGCAGTAATTGGAGCTAGCTCGGTGGTTACAAAAGATGTTGCTCCTTGGACTGTGAATGTAGGGAATCCTTTAAGGGTTATTAAATATTTAAAAGAAAACGAAGAAAATAATAATTAATGAAAATTGCATTTATAGATAATTTGCCTGTAGGTGGTGGGCTCTCGAGATTTTCCTTAAAATTGTGCGTCAATCTTATAGAAAATTTCCAAGATTTAGAAATAGATTATTTTATACACGAAGGTAATTTGTTACAAATACCTGAAATTAATTCTTTGGGTAAAAGAGTTACGGTAAAAATTCTAGAAACAACAAGGCAAAAAAATGGAATATTAAATTTTGCTAATAAAGTAACGAATAAATTATTTAGGTATCCATTATTTTCTTCAAATACAATTAAAGAAATTGAAGATAATATTGGCGAACAATATAAAGTGGCGTATTTCCCTTGCGCTCATATGATGAAAATGCCAGCATTAAAAATCCCTATTGTAGGCACAATACATGATTTTAATTGGCGTTATTTTTTCGGAGTAGAAATCTTTGATAATAAGTTTGCAAATATGATGGATAAAGAAATTCAAAAATGGTTGGATAATGCTTTTTGTGTTTCTTCTTCTTATGATGTAGTAAATGAAGCAAAATTAATGTACCCTAAATCTAAAAATTATCCCAAAGTAATACCCATAGCTCAAGTGGTTGTTTCCGAAAAAATAGAAAATAACAAAGCAGATGAAATACTGAAAAATATCGGCATTGATTTTCCCTATATTATTTTTCCTGGGCATTTTTTCCCACACAAAAATCATTTAAATTTATTTACTGGCTTTTATTTGTTAAAGCAAAATCCAGCTTTTAAAGATTATAAATTAGTTTTAACAGGAGTTAGTACCGATAAAGTAAAAAGAGCAAAAGCTACTTACAGAGGTATAAGAAAAGTTTTAAATGATACAGAGGATTACGATATCATTGGTATGGGATACCAACCAAATGAAATTATAGATGCACTGATAATGAAAGCTACATTATTAGTTTCACCTTCCATTTATGAAGCCATTTGTACACCCGCAATGGATGCTTGGTCTTTTGGAACACCTACAGCTATTTCAGATATTCCTCCTTTTAAAGAACATGAATCTACATGGGGTATAAAATCTGCTTTTTTTGATCCTATGAATCCTCACCATATAAGTGAAGTATTAACAAATTGTCTTTCCAATGTAGATGAGATTAGAACGGATGCAAAGGTTTCACAAGAGAGATTATTGAATTATGGTTGGGATAAAATAGCAAATGCTTACATGAATGTTTTTATAAAAGCCACAAATTAATGAATATAATTATTATAGGTTCACAAGGATTTATTGGCTCACATCTTTGTTCCTTTTTTGTATCAAATGGCCATACCGTGCTTGGAGCAGATATTCTGGAAACTCCTGCAAACTTAAAGTACGATTATGTAAAAGTTTCAAGGCTTTCAGCCGAATGGGAAGATCTATTAAATGTAATGCAATTTGATATTTGTATAAATGCTGCGGGCAGCGGAAATGTATCCTATTCAGTTTCCCATCCTGTAATAGATTTCGAATCTAATACTTTAGATGTTATGCGTATTTTAGATGCGTTAAGAAAGTATCAACCAAGTTGTAAGTATTTACACATTTCTAGTGCTGCAGTTTATGGTAATCCTACATCATTGCCTATAAATGAAACTGCCCAGCTTTCTCCTATCTCTCCTTATGGTTATCACAAAATGATGAGTGAAATTATTTGTAAAGAATATGCACATTTATTTAAAATTCCCATTGCAATTGTTCGCCCTTTCTCCATATACGGAAATGGATTGAGAAAGCAATTGATATGGGATATATGTAATAAAATAGCTCAAAATGATGAAATAACACTTTTTGGAACTGGTAGAGAAACAAGAGATTTCATACATATATCTGATTTTGTATTGCTCATAGATTTAATTATAAAAAACAATAGTTTTACTTGTGAAATTTACAATGCTGCATCGGGAATAGAAACATCAATACATGATGTTGCCAGTATTTTTGCAAATTATTATTCATCCAATAAAAAGATTAATTTCAGTAATGAAGTAAAAGAAGGAGATCCTGTAAATTGGCGAGCAGATATTTCTGAAATTCATAAAATTGGTTTTACTGCAAAAGCAAATTTTGAAAAATCAATCTTAGCATATATTAAATGGTTTAATACTTTGCAAGCAAATGGATAAGCCAGAAATTATTTTTACATTTCCAATTGCATTGGGTGGTGTTAGCAGTTTTAATTTTAATATTATTAACAACAGTAAGCTGCTTAAGAATTTTTACTCTAAAGTTATTTTAATAAAAAATATTAATGAGACACGACCAAGCTTTACCGAAAAATTTAATGTAGATGAGCAAATAGTTTTTGAAATGTCAGATTTCGAAAATCAATATCACATGCAAAAAAGATTAAGTAATTTGCTTGGAAACGCTGTTGGCGCTATTGTTACAGATAATGGGTTTACAATGGAGACAGCAAGGCGATTTAACAATCCTAAAACCGTTTTTAGTTTAATACACGATTATTACTACGTAAACCAGCAGGTTAAATTAAATGATTGGGCTGATGTAGTTATTGCACATTCATCTTTTTTTGGGGATGCAGTTTTTGCTTCCAATCCAGATATTTGGGATGATAGAGTTTTTTATATTCCTTATGGAGTAAAACAATTAAATCAATTTCCAGAAAAAAGTAAAGACATCTTAAATGTTGTTTTTTTAGGAAGGCTGGAAAATTCAAAAGGAGTTATAAAGCTATTTGAAATTCAAAAATTACTTTTAGAAAAGAAAGTAAAAGTTAATTGGACAATTATAGGAAAGGGGAGCTTGAAAAATGAATTAGTAGAGCAATGGAAAAATGAAACTATTTCATTTCATGAACCAGATAGCACGGACGACGTGTATGACTTATTAAAAAAGCAAGATGTGTTTGTGTTTCCAACAACATTTGAGGGAACGCCTGTAGCAATATTGGAGGCTTTGTCCTGTGGAGTAGTTACAATTGTAAATGATCTTCCGGGTGGAATAAGAGATATTGTAACTGATAAAATTGGATTTAGATGCAGTGGAAATTCAATTGAAGCATATGCAAATTTTATTATTAAACTAATCAGCGATAAAATTTTGCTCAACGAAATGCAGCAAAACTGTTTTGCATTGGCCAATTCAACTTACAATGTTGAAAATAATGCGGATAAATATGTTGAATTATTTTTGAAATTTAAAACTTTGTTACGGAAAGATAAATCTCCTATTAGAAAGTTAAAAAAATTAGACAAGCCATTTTTTCCTAATTGGGTTACAACCTCAGTGAGAAAAATTAAATAGTTTTTTATAATGAGTACACCCTTAGTTAGTGTTTTAATGGCCTCTTATAATTCTGAAAAGTATATTGGCGAAGCTATAGAAAGTGTATTGGCTTCAACGTTTATTGATTTTGAATTAATCGTTTGCGATGATAGATCTACTGATAGCACAGCGGCTATAGCAAAGTCATATGTAGCAAAAGATAAAAGAGTAAAATTATACATTAATGAAATTAATTTAGGTGATTATCCTAATAGAAATAAAGCTGCTTCACATGCATTAGGTAAATATTTAAAATACCTAGATCATGATGATATTATTTACCCTTGGGGCTTATCGGTAATGGTAAAATGTATGGAAGAATACCCAGAGGCGGGGTTTGGCTTAATGTCTTATGGTTTAGTACAAACAAAGCCATATCCAATTTTGGTTTCACCTATAGAAGCCTATAGAGCTTATTTCTTTAAAATAGCTTTAATTGGTATGGGGCCAAGCGGTGCAATATTTAATAGAAATATTTTTGAGTCCGTAAACGGCTTCACAGGAAAGCCATTTGTTGGAGATTCTGAAATGTGGTTACGCCTTTCCCAAAAAAATCAATTGGTTAGAATGCCCGATGATTTGATATGGTATAGAACACACGAAACGCAAGAAAGTAAAAGGGAACATACAGATCCCATGCATACAATAAGAAGATTTAATATTCTTAAAGAAGCACTTATTAGTAGTGATTGTCCTCTACCTGATTCAGAAATTAAAACTGCATTGAGAAACTATACAAGTGTGTCTATTCGAAATTGTCTTATCCTAAATGTACCTAAGTTTAATTTTAAAGCTATATTTTTTCATTTTAAACATTGTGGTTTTGGCCTTTCAGATTTGGTGAAGTCCTTTGCTAAAAATAAAAAAGTACCATAAGTATTCCATATATTTTTTTACTAGTTGTATTTATTACAAACATCTACAAAATCGATGAAATCTCTTTTTAATCCCCTCATAAAATTATTTGTAAAATCTTCAATTGGCTGGGTATTTGCAAAATTAATTATAAGGTTTGCAGAATGGTTTCGTTATGAAAGAAGCAAATTAGATTATTTAAAAGCAGCGCAAAAGCTTAACCATTATTTTATAGATTTAACAGTAAAAGATGGATATTTTAAAGGGTTGAAGTATCCTAGTTTTTCTAGCTTTGGTAGTTCATTGTTTCCAAAGTTATCTGGTAGTTATGAGTCTGAACTATTTCCATTTTTCAAAGAGTTAGAAGTAAGGAATTATGATACCATCATTGATATAGGCTGTGCTGAGGGATTCTATGCTATTGGTTTTGCATTGAAATTTCCAAATGCAACTATTCAAGCTTTTGATATAGATGAACAAGCAAGAGTCCTTTGTAAAGAGATGGCACAATTTAATGGTGTAGAAAAGCATGTAATAATTTCTGAGGCTTGTACACCGTCGTATTTAAAATCGATTGGAACGAATGAATCAACCTTTATTATTTGCGACTGCGAAGGCTATGAAAGGAACTTATTTACAAAGGATAATATTGAGTCTTTAAAAAAAGCCGACGTCTTAATAGAGCTTCATCCTATGCATGAAAAAGATGTAAAAGAATATCTTCTTGATTTATTCGGACAAACACATAACCTAAGATTGATAAGCAGCTATGACGATAATCGAAAACTATTTGACCTTCCGGAGAAGTACAAAGAGTTTTCAGAAATTGAGCGACAATTATTGGTAACAGAGGGAAGATCTTTTTCAATGGACTGGCTAATTGCTATTCCAAATAATAATTAAATGTTAGGTAGACTACAAAAATCTTACATCATCTATTTGGGTAATAGAAATAAAACTCAATTTTTAGATTCACTAAATACAATTATAGATAATATTCCAAATAAGAAAATAAATATGGATGTAATTAGTATGTCTGGCAAAAAGTTCTTTTCAGATCAATTACTTTCTCTTTTTTCTTTTTATTACAATGTTGGACTACCCCACAGTTGGACAATTTTTAGTGATGGTACCTATACTGAAAATGAGTTAGCTGTTTTTTCCAAGATTCCTGGTGTATTTGTAAAAGACATAAACATTGATAAATATGAAGAAGAAATAGCAAAATTTCCTACACTTAAAAAAATGTTTTTACTGCAAAATATTATTCCGGATAGGCCTACCATTTTTACTGATTCCGATGTGCTATTCTTTACATCATTTACAAATCAAATTGAGCCTTTTCTTTTTTATAATTGTTATTTGGTTGATGAAGGAAAAGGGTATTTTGATGAATTTATTCCCAATAATGTGAGCCTAAGTATGCCCCTAAATTTGGGAGTGCTTTTGTTAAATAAAAAACCAAATTGGAAAATAGCTTGGGATTATATTGAACAAAGAATTTTGAATAAAGAAATTCATTATTGGACTGATCAAACAGCTACGCATATCATGGCTTTAGAAGATGGTTTTGTTGCGTTACCTAAAAATGAATTTATTGTAGGTGGTAAAGATGCTTTTTCTGTAAAAGATATAGTTGATTATAAAAAAATTTCATTGAGGCATTTTGTAGGGCCTATAAGGCATAAGATGTGGCAACATAAATGGCAAAATATTTTGAATTGCAATTGAAAGTTTTACAAGTTTTAAATCATTTTCTTCCTCAAAAAGTTGCTGGTACAGAAGTATATGTATGGGCATTGAGTAAACAGCTACAAACTCTTGGGCATCATGTCGAAATTATCATACCAAATTATGATAACAGCAAATCTGAGTATTATAACTACGATGACTTAGATGTGCATAAATATCCCGAAACTACTAAAGTTGATAGGGCTCTCATAATGGGTTTTAAATCACCCGATGGATTGGTGTCATTTACCAATTATTTACAATTGAAAAAGCCTGATATTGTCCATTTTCACGAACTAGCAGGTAGTAATGGAATTACTTTAGGACATGTTATTGCTGCTAAAAATTTTGGCGCCAAAGTGTTTTTTACATTTCACCTTGCTGGTTATAGTTGTAAGACCGGGTCACTTTTGTACAAAGAAGAAATTCAATGTGCCGGAATGATTGATATAGCAAAATGTAGTAGTTGCTATTTGCAAAGTAGAGGTCACAATAAAGTAGGATGGATATTAAGTGCGGCGTCTAATGTTTTATTTACATTAAAGATTAACAGTACAAAATGGAATAATAAAATAGGTACAGCTTTAGGAACTTCGTTTTTAATAAACAAGCAAAAAAATGATTTCGATTTGCTTATAAAGCATTGCGATAAAGTAATCTCACTTACAAAATGGTATAGGGAAATACTTTTATTAAATGGAGTATCTCCACAAAAAATTGCGTTTATTCCTCAAGGATTAACTTCAAATGTTATTTTAAATAATGTTGAGAAAATAGAAAAATCAGATAATGTATTGCGGTTAATTTTTGTAGGTAGGATAAGTTATTTTAAAGGCTTACATCTTTTAATAGATGCATTAATGCAATTGTCGAAAGATTCTGTTGCGTTAGATATTTATGGACAGAATGACGGAACTGATTATGAACAATTATTAAAAGAAAAAAGTAGTCGATATACTAATATAAGATGGTGTGGAAAATTAGCGCAAAATCAAGTTATTTATAAAATGAAACAATACGATGTTTTGTGTCTTTGCTCCACTTTTTCTGAAATGAGTCCATTGGTTATACAAGAGGCTTTTGCTGCCGGTATACCGGTACTTGCATCTAATGTATATGGAAATGCAGAGCAAATAATACCAAATGAAAATGGATGGTTATTTAAGTTTAAAGATGTAAATGATTTGAAAATAAAATTGCAACAATTATTAGACAATCCAACTTTAGTTGAAATTGCTAAAAGAAATAATAAGCCTATCAGAAGTTTTGGTTCAGTAGCGCAAGAACAATTATTAGTATATCAAAATGTAATGCGAGCAGAATGAAGATTTTAATTGTAATGGATCCAGGCATTCTTATTCCTGTAACTGGCTATGGAGGGCATGAGCGGTTGGTAGAAATGTTTGCAAAAGAATATAAACGATTAGGACATGAAGTACATTTACTTGTTACGAATGGCTCACAAGTGCCTGGTTGTGTTGTGCACGGATTAGGAGAAGTAGGATTTCCCCCTCCAAAAAAAGATAGGACAAAAACGATGATTAAAGCGTGGAAGTTTTTGTGGAAACACAGAAATGAATATGATTGCATTCACAACTTTGGTAGGTTACTTTATTTGTTGCCTGTACTAAACCATCGAGTTAAAAAGATAATGACTTATGGTAGAATAATAAATGCTAGGAATATTACTTACATCAATAAGCTGCCAAACAAAAATATTGTTTTTACAGCTCCAAGCGATTGGTGTGTAAAAACAGGAAACACAGCTGGCAAATGGGCTACAGTATATAATGCAATTGATTATAGTAAATACATATTTCAACAAGAAGTTAATGAAGATGCTCCATTAATTTTTTTAAGTAGAATAGAACGTTTGAAAGGAGCACACGAGGCCATACAAATTGCGTTAGCTACTAATAACTCATTAATTATAGCGGGAAATATTTCTCCCTTAAAAGAAGAGCAAGTATATTTTAAAAATGAAGTAGAGCCATTTATTGATGGTAAGCAAATTCAATATGTGGGAGTGTTAGATGATGAGGGAAAAAATAAATATTTAGGACTGTCCAAAGCAATGCTTTTCCCTGCTAGAACTGAAGAAGCTTTTGGTATGGTAATGGCAGAAGCAATGGCTTGTGGAACTCCTGTTATAGCTTACAATTATGCTGCTATGCCAGAGGTTGTAAAGGATAATGCTACAGGGTTTATTGTAAAAGATATTGACGGAATGAAATCAGCAGTAACTAAAATTAATATGATTAATAGAGCAGACGTGCGAAATATTGCCGAAGCCTTATTTGATGTAAAGGTTATTGCAAAAAAATATTTATCATTATTTGATGCTTAAAAGAATTGTAATTGTTTCATCTGGTCAACCATCGGCAAATCCTCGTGCAGTAAAAGAAGCAGTATTACTAAGCCAAAATAATTTTAATGTCACTTTTATTTATTGCCCACTTTCACCTTGGGCAGATGCCTATGATGATAAATTATTCTCTCAAAATCCCACTATTAAATGGATATGCGTAGGCTCACATCCAAATAATAATAGTACACGTTATAAAATTGCTAGAATAAGGCGTAGATATTGGCAAATTATTCATTCCTATTTTGCAAATAAATTCAATAGCGATATTAAATCTTCTGTACTTTTTTCACAAGAGTTGTTAAAAGAAACTTTAAAACACAAAGCAGATCTTTTTATTGGACATAATTTAGGAGCAATACAAGCAGTAATAAAAGCAAGTGTCAAATTTAATGCTAAAGTAGGTTTTGATGCAGAGGATTTTCACAGAGGTGAATTTGAACATCATACCAAGGCAAGGTCCTTGATAGAATCCATAGAAGAAAAATATTTTCCTCAACTTGATTATTGTACTGCGGCAAGTCCACTAATAGCAGAAGCTTACAAGGTTATATTCCAATCAAAAAATTTTACAACGATCAATAATGTATTCTCAAAAAAATATTTGAATAATACAAGTGAAGTTTTGAATACATCTTCTTTAAATCTTTTTTGGTTTTCACAATTTATTGGGCCCAAACGAGGTTTGGAAATCGTAGTTGAGGCATTAAATGAATGTAAAGGTTTGGATATAAAGCTTCATCTTCTAGGAAATATAAACGCCTCTTACAAGCAATTTATTTTAGAAACATTAGTCAATAAAAACCAAGTTACCTTTCTATCGCCTGTAGCACCAGAAGAAATTTTTGAGATTGCTTCAAAATTTGATATTGGCTTAGCCACAGAGGTACCTAACACACAAAATAGGGAATACTGTCTTACCAATAAAATTTTCACCTATCTTTTAGCAGGCAATGTGATGGTATTATCTGATACAAAAGCACAGCATAAATTTTTGAAGGATTATCCATCAATAGGTATTTTATTTGAGTCGGAAAATAAAAGTAATCTTGCAAAAGTATTTAAAGAGCTATATGAAGATAGAGATATGTTACAACGTATGAAATCTAATGCTTTGAGGCTTGCTTCAGACAAAATGAACTGGGAAGAAGAAGGAGTTTT
>JANMFB010000355.1:0-1771 GCA_031377605.1 Ferruginibacter sp. | reverse complement strand
TTATTTGCCTACTAAACAATTATCCGCTGCGCTTGAAGATCTACTGTTTTCATTTTTGATTTTCAAAAGCATTCTTAATTCTTTTTCATGTACGACCAGAAACCTTTTCTATTTAGAATTGTGTTACAGGCCTGGGCACCTGACCTATTAAAAACAAAATACTGATTACTTCCTCCAATACCGTAAAAGCGATTATCACCTGCACTGTATTGATAAACACCTAACTGAATATTATCGAGTTGGCAAGTACTAAGTTGAACTGCCACACCTGTTGCTAAATCTACTTCATAATGCAAAGTCATCGTATTGCTGTAAGACTGAGGGTTTACTAAGGGATTGTAATTTACGTTTGTAGTGTCGGGTATTACCGCAGCAATATTTACCTTACTGCCTGATAGTGTAATAACATGATTTGAAAAAGTGATTGGGGTTTGACCATTAGCTGGAAAAATAGGAGTAAGAAATGTAATTGTGTGTGATACCGGGTCGTATTCTATTACTGATATATAAGTTGTACCTCCTTGGAAATAAGGTCTACGGTTTGTTAGTAGAAACTTTCCATTTCTCGAAACTGACTCCCCTTGAAAAACTTCTGGTGGTGTACTTGCTGTAGATAAATTTGCCGACCAAGTATTTGTTAAAGTATTGTACTGGTATAGTTTTACAGACGTAGTGAATGTAGAAGTACTAGAGCCATTGAGTAAATAAATATTTGAACCTGCTGCAATAGTAACATGGTAAGCATTATTTACCGGTATTGGTGCAATCGTTGTCCACACATTGGTAAGCAAGTTGTATTTTGCCGAAGTATTGTAGAATACGAAGCTAGGATTTACAAATCTCCATCCACCTGTAACAAATATTTCATTTCCAACTAAAGTCACTCCACAACCCTGCCTCACACCAAGAGGCGAAATATTGGGAAGTATATCCCAGATATCAGTAGCAGTGTTGTATCTGCGGAGAAAAGCATCTTGCCCGTAATAAATAAGACTACCGTTATACATAACCGTTTCCTGACTAGAATATGTAGATGTAGGTGTAGTTCCTGATGCAATGGGGAAACCGTTTGTCCAACTACCGGGAAAATTGGTGGGAACAGTGATATAGGAAGTATCCCAAATATCAATGGTACGCAAAACAGAAAATCCTTTAGTCTTCAAAACTGCTGTGTCGGGCTCCTGTGCAAGTATAATTCCTTTGGAAGGAAGACCTTCTAGAGACGTCCATGTGCTTCCATCTCCACCCTCAAAACTGTTGTTATTGTACCTTATACTTCCTGCGTTGTTGGTGCTACTTGTACCAATTTTTATGGCCCCATTTACATCTAGTTTCTGCTTTGGAATCGCAACATCAATACCTACGTTTTGAGCCCATGTTAACTGGTATTGAAATAAACATACAGAAATAAAAAATATTTTTTTCATAACAAGAATTTTGACAACTAGATCATAAGAAAAGTAGCTAATTAGAAAAACAAATGTATAATTAAAATTATACATTTGAAAGTTCGTTATCAAGAAACTTTCCCTTTACTTCCGTTGTTGGCGTCGAAGGGTGGGCAAAGGAGGGTAAGCGTGCCAACAACTTGTGAGGAGTTTACGTTAGCAAATAGTTTTCCTGCCGCTGTTGGTGTATATAAGAAGCTTCTTATTTAGCCGTTCGATAATCGCAAAGCCGCCGTTGTTGGCATGCAGCTCAGGCTAAGTAGCCAAGCGTGCCAACAACTCGTGTAGCCTTCCTTAAAAAAGTTATATTTTTATATTCATGA